>DATDXH010000022.1:0-4957 GCA_035289405.1 archaeon
CGTTTACCTTCCTCTTCAACACAGGAAAATCATTGCGTATTTTTTTGACGTCAAACATAATACCAAACCTGATACACTAGTTTCTAGAACTAAGGGTCTCTGTCCGTGTGTTCTCCACGGCTTTCCTGAATCTTTCCTGGAATGTTTTTTCAACTATCTTGTCTATCAAAGGCTCAAAAAATCCAGTGACTATCATGTGCTCTGCCTCGTCCCTTGAAAGGCCACGACTCATCAAGTAAAACAACTGCTCCTCGTCTATCTGCCCGATTGTTGCCCCATGGCTTGCCTTGACGTCATTTGCGTCTATCTGAAGCGCGGGTATGCTGTTTGCAAGTGCGTCACCGCTAAGCAAGAGCGTGTGATCTGCTAAATAAGAATCTGTCTGCTGTGCCGCCTTGTCTATTTTTATTAATCCTCTGAACACAGCTGTCGATCTGTCGGCAAGCGTGCCCTTCGCAAGTACGTTATTGTACGTGTGTGGGACTTTGTGATGCGCGTTGACCGTGAAATCTATGTGCTGGCTACCCTTTGACTTGTAAGCGCACAATGTTCCAGACGATGCGCCTTCCCCTTCCAGTGAGGTGTTTGACTTGAGCCGATGAAAAGCAGAGCCGAAAGAACCAAAAATTGTATTTATTTTGCTGCCCCTTTGCAGTATGAATTCCTTGAATGAAAAGGCAATTGCATTGTTGTTGCAGTTCTGAAGGGAGGCAAAGTTGATTACGCTGTCCTCGTCGGCAAATATCTCCACGGCATCCGTCACGAGCCCGCTGCCTCCGTACTCTTCCTGATAATTCAGCCGGCTATTTTTGCCGACAACTATAACTGTGTGTCCGCCGCCTACTATCTTTGAAGACAAGCTTGCTTTTTTCCCGTCGGGTATCACTACCAGTATTCCGTTTGCGATATTTGCGTAATGAAAGGCTGAGAATTTATCCGTTATCCTGACGGCTGCGCCAAAATATTTCTTTAGTATGTCCGGATGGGTCATTGCGGCATTCATCAGGTCTGTAAATATTATTTCGTTCTCGTCGCCGTCGAGCGCTATTTCGCTGTCTTCCGGCTTGAAATTTATGTTAAACTTTTTCAGGTTTGTGTATCTCCACTCTTCCTCGCGCTCCTGCGGTATCGGGAGCTGGTCAAATTTCTCCAACGCTTCTTTTCTCTTTACGGCAAAAAAATCTTCCTGAAACATTTTACACACCTATGTCTAATAATGATTTTATTATAGTATGACTAGCCAACGCTGCCTTCCATTTCCATTTCTATAAGGCGGTTGAACTCCACGGCGTATTCAAGCGGCAGTTGTTTTGTAAAGCATTCAAAGAATCCGCGGACTATAAGTCCTGTGGCTTCTTGCTCGCTCAATCCGCGACTCATCAAGTAAAATAACTGCTCTTCGCCTATCTTTCCCACGCTTGCCTCGTGGCCGATGGAGACTTTCTTTTCGTTTATCTCCATATACGGCACCGTGTTGGACGTGGATTTTTCATCCATCAGCAGCGCATCACAACGTACATTAGATTTTACGTTGGTACAGCCCTTGTCGACACGCACAAGGCCACGGTATGTTGTGCAGCCCCCGTCCTTGCTTATTGACTTGCTTATTATGCTCGACGTCGTGTTTGGTGCCATGTGAACCGCCTTTGCCCCCGTGTCCTGTATTTGTGCTTTTCCGGCGAATGCTATTGACATCATATCGGCTTTTGCATTCTCGCCGAGCAAGTACACACTAGGGAACTTCATTGTTATCTTGCTTCCTATGTTTGCATCAAGCCATTCGACTATTGCATTCTTGTGTGCGAACGCGCGCTTTGTGACAAGATTGTAAATATTGTTTGACCAGTTTTGCAGCGTTGTGTAACGGACATGGGCGCCTTCCAGCGCAATAACTTCCACAACCGCAGCGTGCAAGCTGTCTGTTGAGTAAGACGGCGCGGTGCAATTATGGACAACTATACCATGGCTTATGTATGATTCATCCTCCTCAACACTAAAGTTGAAGACTTCGAGATCTTTTACTTCTTCTTTGATTATGCTTCTAATATGGGTAAACGCATAATCTTCTGTTACATGGGTGTAGGAAATTAAATTTTGTTTAATTAGCAAGTTGCCCTCTGCCAGTTCATTAACTGCATAGTTTACTATATTTGCAAATTCTCTCAAATAAGACCCGCCTACATAAACTACAAAACTAGTATTTCTGGGAGCTTTTTTCTTCCAGATATTTATCGATGCGAATATATTCAATCTTAGAAGTATGTCCCTTGTTTGTTCTGCAAGTTGTTCGGATATTGTGTTTATTCTGAATGCTATTTTGGTGCCATGCTTGAATTTTTTGTTAGTGAAGCTGCCATCCCCTCTCCAATAAGCCTTTATAAAATCAGCCTGCTTTTCCGTGGATTCGAGCATAAACCATTTTGGTAGTGATTTATTTTTTGCACCTTTTCTGAATTCCTGCTTAAACAGTCTAGCAGCTAATGTACTACATAGAACCAAGGAAATCCCATTTTTGTATTCTGCATACTCAAGCGGCGCTTTACCAAAGAATTTTTCAAGAAGTGCTTTAACATCTTCTATATATTCCCTCTCACTTTTGTTGAAGGTAAAAGTCAAATAGTGGTCTCCAATTATTGAGCCTTCAGCCATGTAGTAGCCGACAAGCCTGAAGAAATCTTTATCGGTAGCAATTTTAAAATCTATTGTCTTAGGATGACGGCCTAGAGTTATTGAGAAAAATCTTTCATCCTTAGATATGACAGTTCTTTCTATAGGCATTGCTATGTAGTCAAATTTTTCAAGCTTTGCGGCTTCCATCCATTCAGGAGTCCATACGATATTTTTTTGCTCCAGTTTTGTCCTCTTGACGGCAAGCACAGGGTGACCACCTGTTATTTTCATTTCTTGACGTGAGTCACCATTAAATTTGATTTTACAAAGAGTTCCTGTATGTTTTCTTTTCATAGTTTTATAGACTCTCTTGTAAGAGCCAGTGTGAGTCAGCACAATTTCTCCCTTTTTTATGTCTTCAATTTTCTTGGTACCATCGACAGTTTTAATTGGTGTTCCTTTTGTAAAGCAGCCTTCGATGTAGTGAACTTTACTTCCTTCGTCCGCTATGATAAGCGTACGCTCGAACTGGCCAAGTTCTTTGCTGTTGATACGGAAATATGCCTGCAATGGTATCGGCACTTCAACTCCTTTCGGTACGTACACGAACGAACCACCGGACCAGAATGCACTGTTCAATGCAGAAAATTTGTTGTCTTCCGAAGGTATCACGGTTCCGAAAAATTTCCTGAACAGCTCTGGGTGCTCTTTTAGCGCCTGGTCTGTCGAGCAGAATACGACTCCTAATTTTTCCAAATCTTCGCGGACTTTGCTGTAAACAACTTCAGAATCAAATTGGGCTTCTACGCCAGCTAGAAACTTTTTTTCAGCCTCAGGTATACCGAGCTTATCAAAAGTATTTTTAATCTCTTGTGGCACGTCATCCCAATTATTTGCTTTCTTGTTGGAAGCACTCAGATAATAAGTTATATTGTCAAAGTTTATTGCACTCAGATCTGGGCCCCATGTTGGCATTTTCTTTTTCAGGAACGTGTCAAGTGCCTTAAGCCTGAAAGTTGTCATCCATTCTGGCTCGCCCTTGAGCGCTGAAATTTCTTTTACTATCTCAGCTGAAAGACCTTTCTTTGTCTGCCTGACCGTAGGTGTGTTTACATTGAATCCAAACTGCTCGTCATAATTGGAGCGTATGTCCTGCAACTGCTGGTTTTGATCTGTCATATAATCACCTATTGAAATATTTCTTCTTCGTGCGCCCAGCCATATCCTTCTTCCTCAAGGCGGTCGACAAGCTCGCTGCCGCCTGACCTGACTATTTTTCCGTTTACTACTACGTGCACAAAATGCGGCTTTATGAAATTCAGTATGCGCTGGTAGTGTGTTATTATAAGAATTCCGAGAGGTGACGCTTCCATTGTAGCGTTTACGCCGTCAGCAACAATCTTCAGTGCGTCTATGTCCAGTCCAGAGTCAGCTTCATCCAGAACAGCGAATTTTGGCTTTAGCACTGCCATCTGTAGTATCTCGCCGCGCTTTTTTTCGCCGCCGGAGAAGCCATCATTTACATATCTGCTTGAAAAAGATTCATCTACCTTGAGAAGTGACATACTTTCTTTTAACTGCTGACGAAAATCACTTACAGGTATGTTAATGCCCTGTGTGTTCTTTGCAAGCCTCAAGAAGTTAGCCATCTGCACTCCCTGAACTTCCATAGGATATTGGAAGCAAAGGAACATGCCCAATCTTGCACGTTCGTCTGCCTTCATCTGTGTTATGTCTTGTCCGTTGAAAAGTATCTCGCCTTTGGTGATTACGTATCGAGGATGCCCCATTATTGCATAGCTTAGAGTGCTCTTTCCTGAACCGTTCGGGCCCATCAATGCATGTATCTCGCCCTGATTTATTGTCAGGGTAAGTCCCTTTATTATTTCCTTGTCGCCTATGCTTACATGAATATCCTTTATTTCTAAAGTATTCATTTTTTATCACCTATTTTTACTAATTCGGTATTTTTATGCTCATGGCTGTCATGGCCGACGCATTTTTCGCAGACATAATTCTGGAATATGCCGAAGAAGGTGCGCGAAAAGTCCATGCAACTCTCGTTCATGACTTTTCTGCCTTTGAGTGTTATGCTGTATATTGCCTTTCTGTCTTCATCATGTCTCTTTATCAGGTCTCTTTCTTCCAGCGCCTGCAACGTTGGATAAAGCGTTCCCTGTGCGATTTTTGTTTTCTTTATTTCATTCAAAATCTTCATCAAATCGTAACCATGTGTTGACTTCTTGCTCAAAACCCATAGGACCTGCATCTGTAGCATGCCAAGCTCTATCTCGCTGAACTTCCTTTCACCAAATATTTCCTCAGAAGAAGGCGGCAGTTCCCTGTG
>DATDXH010000023.1:0-4394 GCA_035289405.1 archaeon
TGTCGAATTCGTCTACCAGCTTCTTCACGCCTTCGCACTCTTTCTTTGTGTTGCCCGTTCCGCTGCTGTTCCCTACGCCTATGATTATTACCTTCTGCCCTTTCTTCGCCCTTTTCACTGCGCGCGTCACGAATTCGTGCACACGCGGTATTGAATCATATACGTCCTTTGCCATCGGCGCTATTGCTTCCGTCATGCCGACCTTTACAACTATGCTGTCTATTTCCATTTTCCTTGGCAGGAGGTAGTTTTCTATCAATTCACGCTGTCCCCAGCCGCCCATCGCGAACCCTACTCCTTCTGCCACGGAGCCGGATTTCTCGCCTTCCAGCTTTAGCCCTGCATCAATGGTTATCACGCGGGCTATTTTGTTCTTCTTCATTATCTTTTCTATTGCCTCGTCATCCCTGCCCAGATGCGGAGACGGGCCTTTTGCTTTTAGCACGAAACACTTGCGGCCTTCTATGACCATTTCGCCCATCATTGTGTCCTCGGCTATTTCCTTGCTTTTCTCGATAAGTGCTACTGCAGAAAGCGGCCCTATGGAGTCGCCTATCGGCCAGCTGTTTACGAATGCCTCGGCGCCTTTTTGCTCCGATTTGGCTATCTCCTCTATGAGCGGCAGCTGCATCTGAAGTATCATGGCTATCTGGAGGTTCTTGAATTTCTTTGCCGTCTCAACGTAGTGTCTTACTATCTTCGAGATCTGCCTGAGTCCTATAGACGCGCGCATTCCGTAGTTTATTTCCTGTCTCTCATTGTAGCTCTTGTTTGGGGCAAGCTCCTCTGCAAATTCGTCAAACCGCTTTTCCATTCCCCTCACGGTGTGGTCTATCTTTTTTACAAGCCCGTATGGATCGATGGACGACGGCTCCACAACAAAAAAATCGCTGAACTGCTCGAGCTTCGCTTTTAGTTCCTTTGACCCGGAACCGTCGACTTTTTTCCCTACAAGTCTTATAGTGTCCTGCGACATGTTTTCTATCTTTACAGCAGATTGTTCGAGCTTGAAGATCAGCTGCGACAGCATTATGCGCGGGTATACGAAAATGAGCGCGAAGAATAACACGAACCAGACTACCGAGCCTATAATGTCCGTTTCTAACAGAATCATGGTATATTCACTTAATCCCAACTAAAATTATGTACCTTGTTGAATATGTCATCCAGAATGCTTTTCAAGAAGCACTCTCGGATATTAACCAACAAGAACTCCGTAATGCATCATGTAAGGAAACACTTAAATATTGCTGACCAACCCAATACTTGTATATTGTATGGGTTGGTCGCATACAGGTGAAACAAAATTTCACCATGTATCATATACAAATGCTAGGATTATCAGCATGACGATATTTTTTGTTTTTTGTTTGATGTCTGTCTACAAAAATACCATAAACAGGACATAACGGCGATTTTTCGCTTCCCGCACAAGTTATTTATTCGGCTTAAGCTTATTAGAACTATGTTCGACCTGAAGATAATCATAACAATCATAGCTACGCTCGGCCTGTTGTTGGGCTATCTGGGCACAAATCCGGTTGTGTCGGGCTTTTTTGGCTCCGTCGGTGAGAGGTTCTCATTTGGCGATAACACGCAGCGCGACATAGACTTCTCGCTTTCTTCAGACAAATATGTTGATGTTGACTTTTCTGACAAGGGACCGCTCAATATTACAGTCAACGGATATACGACCGCTACGCTGAGGACGGGCAACCTCGTGACGAACAAAACGGTCGGCATATACGGCTTCCATGGCTCCGGCTCCACAGTGGGCAACAGGCTGACGCTTGAGGGCAAGATGTCCAAAGTGCAGTTGCCTGAGATAACTGTCGCAGTCCAGGAAACAGTAAAGGCGGATTCCATATTCACGAGCTTTGAGATGGAGAACCTCGACCTTGGCGAGTACACGCTGCAAAATGTTTCAGGCACGTTAGTAGCGCGCGGTACCACGACGCAGTTCACGGGCGACATAACTATAGCATCGCCGCGCGGCACATTTTCAGTGAACGAGGACAACACGACATTAAAAATAACCGGTAAGGCAGGCAAGATAACTTTGTCGAACGGGTTTGTTATCGATTGAACAAATGGAAAAGATAGGCTAGTGTTCTGACGAAATGCCCGTCGCTGGCTCAATCGTCATGCCCCGAACGACTTTTCCTTTTCAGTTTTTTGTGATCTATCACAGGAAGCGGCTCGACGTGTGACGATTTTTTTGGTTTGCTTTCCGTATCCTTTAGCTCTACGTAGTCGTCATCGGCATTTTTCTTCTTCGGCTTGCTGGCCCCTATGGCCGACCTAAATCTAACTTCCTTTTCCTGCTGCCGTAGCTCCTTTTCTCTCTTGTCGAGCTCTTTCTCTCTTTCTTCGTATTCGTCATCATCGTCTTTTTTGTTGTCTTGCTTGTCATCTTTTTTCTTTCCCCTCTCGATTTTCGGCACCACCTTTTTCGCAACGCCCTCGCCTAGTTTTAACACTTTGTAGACAGACTTTCCCAACATGTAAATGAAGTACAGTCCGAGGCCGAGCAGTATGAACGAAACGATGGAGTCCGTATCAGTAGGTATGTTGAACCCGAAGAAGCTGTTCATAACAACGGGGAAAAGTATGGACGCAACGGCGATGAAAATGGCGTTTTTTATTATCGAAAATACACGTTTCATCGAAAGCACAAAGAGTATGAATATTATAAGTAACAGAAACATCGTTGTTGTGTCAAGGCTGCTCAGAAAATCAAATGCCATAATTTAATTATAGTGGCTGTATTTATAGAATTTTTGTAGTAAGTATTATGATGAGAAAAATAACGAAACCCCATACACCAAAACAAAATAAGTATATTTTTACAGAGGGCATGGACTACTCTAAAACAGGCAGAGCATCAATCTGGGGAAAAGGTGACAAAGATACGGTGAGAATCCTCAGCAAGGCAAAAATAAGTGGCAAGTGGCTGAATCTCGCAGCTGGTGACGGACGCTATAATTTGTATTTATTGAAAAAAGCCGATAAGGTTGTTGCATCTGACATAGACGAAAGCGCCCTTAGCAAATTGTGGCATAATACGCCTGAAAAATATAAGAAAAAGCTAAAAATAAAGAACCTTGATATAACAAAGAAATTGCCTTTCAAAAGCAAATCATTCGACGGAGTTTTTTGTGCCGGTACTTTGCATATTTTCCCTTTGAAGATACTGGAAAGGATAGTAAAGGAGATAGACAGGGTCCTAGCACCCGGCGGAAAAGTCATCATGGATTTTGCATCTGATATAGAAAGAGTAAGGCTGGACAATAAGCCCTACATCATCAAGGACGAACCGAATTATACCCTAACAGAATCCAGAGGAGTCCTAAAAAGACTTTTCAGGAATTATAAAATTAGTATGTATACGTCAGAGGTACCGGAAGAAATCTTGAAAGAAGCCAACCCACCATACAGGTTCAGCTGCAAATTCATAATTTTGGTGGCCGATAAATTCTAGATCCTCTTGACAACGTAGAGCACAGCAAGTGCTAGGAATATTACTGCCAGTGCTATGGTGCTCAGCTGCATCTGCGAGCCCGTGAGTGCAATCCTCAGTACGTCTATGGAGAGTATTATGCCAATGACGTACCTGAACCAGCTTCCTGCCGACATGATAATTTATTTTGCAGCATAATCATTTAAGATAGAGATCAACAACATCGCCGCCCTTCAGCACATAGTTCAATCCTGCCTGTATTATCCTCCCGTTGCGGGATATGCGGGCGAAGCGGAAGTTCTTTATGAAGTCCTTGTGTATGTGCGAGGCGAAATCCCTCACATTCGCGCCGTTTTTCAGTGCCATTGGTGTCGCTGTTTTCTTCGTGTATACAACCATCATGCCCAACGAGGACCATATTTTCTCCTTCAACCTCTCTGTGTCCTCGTAAGGCTTGACTGATATTATTTTTGCGTGCACGAAATTGTTACCAAGGACGCTTTCGGTCACGACTTCCTCTCTTTCGTTATTGGCAACTATCACGACGGTGTCCGCATTGCGCGCTATGCTCATATATTCCGGGTCGAATGTAGACGGTATTTCAACGAGTTGCACCTTTATGCCGCTGTAGTCCATCATGCCTATCTCGGGCTTTGTCGTCGTATATGGCGTATTGCTTATTTTTGGCTTCGCGTCTGTCAGCTTCGCTAACAGGGTGGATTTTCCACTGTTCGCAACGCCAACTATGCATACCTGCGCCTCGCCTTCCTTTTTTACGCCCACATGCCGCGCGCCTTTTTTATCCGATCCTTTTTTCATCTTTGCGAGGCGCGCTTTCAGCTGGGCCAGCGCATTCTCACTGCCGTGGTGGCGCGGCATCAGACGGAGCATCTCTTCAAGCGCGGCAATCTTCTCTTCCTTGCTCTTGGCTTTA
>DATDXH010000024.1:0-7991 GCA_035289405.1 archaeon
TCAAACGTTACATTGTGATGCAATTCGTAAAATCTTCTTGAATCACACCAAATTGAAAAGTGAGGCGTCTACGCCATCCTGCGGCTCATAGCGCGGCTCGCGCATGTACTTGAGCCACACGGCATCTCTGTCGTCTTCTGACGGATTCTCAGGCAATGGAGGAGAAGATTTAAGGATGCTTCCAGGACCGCCGTCCCCGGTAAAGTAAAGACATCCTGCACCCTCATGAAATAACTGCTTCACAGACCCTCCCAATGACACATATATTTCTGCCCAGTCAACTATGTACTGATTTGCGTTATTGAGGCGTGGAACGACAGTAGAGCCCACGCCGCCGGGTATCGGGTCATCCCAATGGATGAAAATATCGCCCACTGTGGCGCTGCTCGTATCCTGCACTATACCGCCGTAGCTCGCATTCAGCAGTCCGCGGCTTATATTCGGATAGAGCTCAACAAGCCTTGGCGCGTCGCCGTTCCTGTCCGTCCTTAGCGTTTTAATTACAAAATTGCGCCCGGCGAATCTCCTGCTGAAGCCGGGACTTACATTCCTGTAATGCTGCCAGTTGAACGGCTTTTCTACCGCATCAATAGGAACAACCATATTCCTGTCCACGTTCACATTGGATAGCACACGCCTTGTTTGCACGCCGCCGCCGTCAACGGAAATATTATAATAACCGGGAGGCACATCTTTTATTTCGAAAGAACTGCCGTTGATTGTTCCGGCAATTGCCCCCGCGCTGGCTTGTCCTATGTTCATGGGCTGTCTGCCAAAAGTGCCTATGACATTGCCTTGAATCGTATATATTTTACTTGGTTCTGTAGGGCTCCCACAATTTACCAAAGGCAGTCCGAACGCCGCCCCCGCCGCCACGGCACCTACATATCTCAGGAATTCGCGCCTGCTCGGGCCGTCCGCCTGATTGTAGGCGTTATTTGAATATCTGGCAACTTCTGCATCGCTAGGTCTGGCCATCCTCGAGCCTTTGTCGTCGTACAGTCCTGCTTCATCCATGTTAAACCACGTCTTCTTTCTATTTTATTGTCTATAAATATACTTATTCTGACCGGTATTTAAAGGCTTGGTATTTATATTACTTAAAAGTGGTGAATTTCTTATGAGAATAAAAACTTGTCGAGCCTGGTAGGTATAAACTTATTGATTCTAAATGCCTCTGCCTTTTCGACGCCTATCATGGATCCGCGGTACATGTTAAGGCTTTGTAGCTTCTGTCTTTCGCTTTGCGTTATCTGGGACTTATAGCATCCAAGCAATTTTTCTTTCAAATCCCATTCATCGCTTATATCAACAATAACATCCGGCTGTTTCATAACAGAATACTCCCATTCTATTACAGAAAAAACATCTACAGGATTTCCCAATTCTAGTTTTCTTTTTTTCATCGCAGTTCGCAATGCTTTTGTGGAAATTTTGTTCGTTTCTATATGGGTTTCGTGGTAGTCTTCGCTGCCCGGAATTATGACAATTTGAGGTTTTACTTCTCTTATTATTTTTGTTAGCATTTCTACATTCTTCCTGTCCATAACCAGAGTATGCTCGTCGTATTTGAGGTAGAAAAATTTCTTAAGCTGCAATAGTTTCGCAGCACTCTCAAATTCTTTTTCGCGAATCTCAACTATCTTATCCCTGTCGTCTTTACTCGAATAACCTCCGCTTCCGTCAGTCAAAACTATCTCAAAAAGCTTATAGCCAGCCTTTCTGAACTTATTCATCAATCCCGCACTAGTTATATGGTCATCTGGATGTGCAGAAATGAACAATAGGTTTTTCATAATAAAGCACCGGATATTCCATTCCACGCCCCAGAAGATTGTACATCTTCAGAAGCATATAAACGTTTTATATCTTCCCTAGACTCTTTTAACATACCGAATGCTCTGTTGCATAATTAATAACGGTTGTGGTTTTTCTTTGCATCGACTACATGAATTTTGGCTTTGTGTTTTTAAGAAGTTTCACAACTTTTTCAGCACGATCATCATCGAGTATAATCAGGCCTGTAAAGAAAACAGTTTCGTGTTTATAGCTAGCCAAGTAAATAATCCGGACTGCATAAAGTCATGATTTTCTGTTTTTTCTGATAAAGACTGCTAAAGAAATCCGTAATGGCATCAATCATTTCATTCATCTTCGGAAAGAAAAAGTTTGACACAACTTCTTTCATGAATCTCCACAAATACTCTATCGGATTGAAGTCAGGCGAATAGGCAGGAAGCCAGAGAACTTCTATCTTATCCGATAAGTTCTCAAGGAACTTGAGAACTTTCTTTGACTTGTGCCACGGAGCATTGTCGATTACGAGAACCAAATGCTTTGTTGGGTTGAGCATCATAAGATGCTCAACAAATTTTGTGAACAAATCAGAATTCAGCTTTTTTGATTTCATGTGAAAGGCTTTTCCAAGCTCATGACTTATTGCGCCAAACACATTGATCTTTGCATGGTTGCCAAAAGTTCCGACAAATTCCTTGGAGCCTTTCAACGACCATTTGGGTTGAATGTTAGGGTGTTGCTTTACAGAAGCTTCATCAAGAAACATGAGCATGTCATTTTCTTTGAGCTTTTTGAATTTGCGCTCAAAACGCCTCAAAAACCCCTTTCTTTCGCGCTTGTCTGCAAGCACATATCTGTAAGTTGGTTTTATCAGGACAAATCCCAGTTTGTGCAAGAGAAGCCGTACGGTTTCTCTGCCGAGCCTGACGTAAAATTTCTTGAAAATCAACCACGCCAAATTCTTGCAATTCCAGTTACTGAACTTCATGCCAAGATTTCTAGGTGACATTTTTACAGTATTCTTCAATTCTTCTTGCTGCTCCGCAGCAAGGCTTGAAGGTCTTCCAGAAAGTTTGTCAGAGTTCAAGCCTTGCAAGCCATGTTCATTGTAAGCTTTTACCCATTCGAGAATAGTGTCGTAATCTCTGCCAACAATTATCGCTATAGTTTTCCAGTCAAACATAAAACTCAGATACGTAGCCTGATAGCGTTCCTTGAGTCTTGCATCTTTGCATTTTTTGTAAAACCGGTGAAAATCGTCTTTTGTATGACTTCCCTTTAGCTGCAATTTTTCCATGATATGAACTGATTTGACAAGAAATTAGCGTTTCGTTAGCTGAGTAAACATGTCCAGATTCTTTCATGGGTTAACTATAAGATTTTCACACAAATGGCCTGAATTTTTTTGTTTCGTCCAGTTTTAAGCGCATTTTATATTCTTTTTTCTCAAATCCTAATTTTTCAAATGCCTTTAATGCGGTTTCATTTTTTACATTTACCAGCGTTTCAGATATGATACATTTTTTGTTTCTAAAGAAAATTAATAATTCTTGTATAAGCGCCGCCGCCACACCTTTACGTCTATACTTTTTTGTTACGATTAAGTCCTGTATTTTGCCAATCTTTAATTTTGCAACCTTTTCTATATAACCCCAAACGTAGCCAATTACTATTCCTTCATTCTCAGCTACAAGAATCAAATTTGTCGCATCTTTTATTGCAGTGAATTGTGATGTCTTTTTTATTTTCCACCATTTTTGTGAAATAGTATAAAAATCATTATCAAATCTCTGATGATATGTCGTTGATTCCATGTCAAGCTTATGGATGAATTCTATATCTTTATGGCACGCTTTTCGTATTAACATGACTATCAAGTCTAAACAATAAATAAGATCCTAAAAGACAGTATTTAAACGCCACACTTACCATTAGATTTACAAAATAGTCTAATGAATGGAATGGCTCTGCCTTCTTGCTTAATTTCCTTCCTAACTTTCTCAATTTCTAAAAGGTCTTCTCTTCCTGTTATGATATTTTGATAAGATCTTGGTAATGCGCATATGCCTGAACTCTTATAGGGTCGTTCTTTTGTGTTCACTTGGTATTCCATTTTTACCACCAAATATAACTTCTTTGTTATTTATTTAAAGTTTGGTTTTCTATATATTAGTTATTAGATGTCTGTCACCGATGTAAGCCATTTTTTCCTATATCTCCTTTTTTATAAATAGTGCACATGACTGAATCTTTGCCACATACATTCCCTTCTTCTTTAGCACGAAAGCGACAACCACCACGACACTTCTCGAGGTAATCACATGGCTCACACTCTGTCAGATCATTTATTGTAATGCCTTTGCGATTTTTCCATGCGGCTCTAAGACTTGTTTTATCAACAGCCCCCATAAACATTTCCTCATCAGTTAAGAAAGGACATGGATATACGCCACCATCTGTCATAATAGTTGCGATGTGAGATCCGCACGTAAAGTTACTTTTTGATTCATGAGGACCTTCCCCGCGACTATACTTGACCATGATTTTGGCAGCTGATTCTATAGGGACACCATTGTCTATATTTTCACCCCATCGCCCAGCAGCAGACGGTTGATTTATAATCCATTGCGATATCTGATATTCATCTAGAAGTCTTTCCATTTGATCAAAGTCGTTAATATTTTGAGCATGTACCATAGTTGAGATAGAGACGCTTTTGCCAGCTCCTCGCAAGTTCTCTATCCCTCTAATACTTCTTTTGAATGAACCTTGGCCACGCATGAAGTCATGCGCTTTTTCAAGTCCATCTAAGCTTATTTGTACGTGATGAACATTTAGTTTTTTTGCGGCATCACTTGTTATTAAGGTACCATTTGAAAGGAGCTCAAAACGTAAATCGTATGTTGGTAGAATCCCGTTTATGTCCCAAAAATCTGGATGACGCAATGGTTCCCCACCAGATAGTAAGATGTTCAGACCTTGTAATTCTTGCATTTGATTAAATGCCGTTTTTACTGTATCATACGGCAAAAATTCTTGTGTGTTCGGGGCAACATAACAGTGCTTGCATCTGAGATTGCAGTCTTTTGTGAGATGTAGTAAAAGATAACGAAGCGATGGCAATGACGGTCTGAATTCATCACCGACAAAAAAGGTCCTGTCTGAGATCGGTTGCTCAGCCGGTAAAAAAATTCTCTCATCTACTAGATACGTCACGAATCTCCTGACTTCGTCCGAACTTGTATCGAGATCAGGCCGTGATATATTTTGATGGCTCAGAAGAAAACGTAATGCATTATTATTCAATCTATATAACTCGTCTCTTTTTTTGTCGTATACACAGCCGTATTCCATATACTTTAATGAACAGTCTAGATTCAAACCGAGATAACGAAAATTATCATCGAACCCATCTTGCAGCATATCCCACACTGACTTATGTAATGATTAAAGTTCTTATAGCTAGCCTGCCCTGTTGCACAAATATCAGGTAGGCCAAACTAACAGTATTTTCATGCCGGTCTCTCCGCATACGCTTTCATCGTGTCATACGCCCAGAACTTCCTTTTGACTTCGCTTAGGGCATTCTCGATCTTGTGCGACCGTGTTTTTTCGCCGAATTTCCTTTTGACTGCCGAGAAGATGCCTTCGGTGCCGTTCCACCGAAGGCCGTATTCACGTTCGCACGCCCATTTCTTGTATCCCTTTTTCATCTTCAAGACCTCACGATCGCGAAGCGACCTGTCGCCTTGCAGAATCGCGCTCTTGCGCGGTTTCACTGCAGGCTCGATATTGTTGTGCTCAAGAAACGCAAACAGATCGAACGAATCAAAACTTCCATCGCCCCAGAATTTGTCGACGCGTATGTCCTGCGATAGCAGGTTTTCCATGTGTTCAATTGCAATCTCGGAATCCGATTCTCCTTCGCCCTCAATGCTCACATCACAATCGAGCATCTTTTTTCTTCTCGGATCTGCCGAGATCGTGACCCTGATGTATTTCCTTTGTTTCTTCCCGTACATGCGGGCTCGGTACTCGCCCGCATTCTCGAACTTCATTCCGGAGCTGTCTGTCGAAACGCAGCAGTTCTTGAACGGAAGCTCGAACTTGATATCCATTCGATTGACACGCCTGCAAACATTTGAGTAATCGCTTGCCTGCGGCAGCTGTCCGAATTCGACAAGCTTGAGGGCTACGCCCTCAAGACCTCGATAATCAATCCATTGGCCAAGCACGGCCATGAAATGCATAAACGAATCCGGGTACTCGTAGTGCGCACCGACCTTGCCCTTGTTCATGCCCTCCAGTTCCTTGTTCCAGTCCATGACCCACTTGCAATCCAGATAGAACTCTCCCCTGACAACGAGTTCCTCGTTGTATTTTTTCCAGTTGCGTTCGTCCCTGAATTTCTTGCCCCAGCGCTTGCGTTCTTTCATCTTACCACCTCACATATTCATATATTATTACTTCTATATATATAGAAGTAAATGTATTTATTCTTGCTTGTACAATATATGCATATGGCAACAAAACTCGTGTGCTACAAACTTGGCAACATTTCAGCGATACAGAGAACTAATCTTCACAGGGAGCTATACGGCTATACAGATAACTCAAATCACGGAAAATACAAATATCATAGAAGAGGATTTTTAGAAAACGTAAAACACAAAAAGGTATTAGATTGCGTCATTATTGTCAGTAATGAAAATTCAAGAAATCTAGTCAAAATTTTAAGAAAATACAATGCAAAAATCAGCATTTTTGATATTCTTGTAAATTTCAAGCTTTAATTATGCAACAGGGCAAGTTGACCCAGAAAAGAATCTGGATGCCTTGCGTATCTAAAGCTTTAAAAGACGCCTGCCTCTTTAATAGTATATGCTCCCCAGTCTTACACTCTCTTCGGAGGGGCAACACTGGGTCCATTTTTGTTCTTTTTTGCATTTGCCTACTTATATTGAATCTTCCGACCGCTCCAGATACTTTATTATAATATCTGTCAGTGGCTTTAGGTTTCCTTTGTTTCCCGCCTCAAGTGCTTCGTAGTACTTTCCCTTTTCCCTGTATTTTATGTTCACCATGGGCAGGGCGTTTTTTCTCAAAATGAAATTCAGAAGCAGTCTGCCTATTCTTCCGTTGCCGTCGCGGAACGGGTGTATAGATTCAAAAACGTGATGGAAGTATGCAGCCACGACAACCGGATGGTACTTTCGCTTGTTCGCCCTGTACCAAAGCATCAGGCGCTTGAACTCTTTCTCAACGTCGCGAGGGAGAGGAGGTGTGAATTCTGCGCCTCTCACATAAACCTGCACGTCCCTGAACGTACCCGCATATTTCCAGAGTATGTTATGCATAAGCAGCTTGTGCAGCTTAAGCACAAAATTCTTGTTTATATCGCCTTTGTGACACAACATAAAATCCAGAGAGTCTTTATGGTTCTGCACCTCGTTTATTTCGCGCAGAGTCCTGTCCTTGGGCACCACCTTGTCAAAAAGTATCAGGGCGGTTTCCTGCAGCGTTACGGTTGAACCTTCTATTGCGTTTGTATCATATGTAAACTCCGTAACAAAATGCTCGTAATAGTTCTCATACTGCATTTTGGGCATCTTGCTTCTGTTTTTCTGGTGGAGCACTTTGATTTTTCTTATTTTCTCCGACTGCTCTGCAGAAACCAGGCTAAAGAGCGGGTCCGCGAGCCTCTTCGCCTCATCGACTTTTTTTGCAAATTCATGCTTCCTATTATCTGCTGTTTTTCTGAGTTTTGAGCTCGAGAGGTCCTTTCCTATATAAACGCGTATTTTCTCCCACCCGTTCTTTTTTCTTATGTTCTCTGCCATGTAGAAATATGTGGCCCCTTTCCGCTTCTGGCGTTCTATATGCATACGATATATATGACCACACATAAATATAAAGATTTTTCACGCGTGGTCATATGATACATTCGTTCCGATGTATGTCATTTTACAAACTCGACGGATTTTTCTATTATTGCGCGTGCTGGCAGGCCTTTTATTTTCATCCTTAGGCCGCGATGGCCCGAAGTCATCGGGAACAGGATTTCCCTGTCGCGCTTCCTGTAGAAACAGATTATTTGCTCGCCCTGAATTTCGTCGCCAAGGTTTCTCAAAATCATTTAATTCTTCCCTCTGCTATAAGCTCCTTGATTATTGAAAGCACCATGTCGAAGTCCA
>DATDXH010000025.1:0-10659 GCA_035289405.1 archaeon
CCGGATTTCTACCTGTTTTTCGACCCGTCTCTTATAGAGAAAAACCTCAAGGAAAAGAGCACAGCTATATTCAACTCCGCAGAGAAAATAGTTTCGCCACATCTGAAGAAACGCCGGGTAAGGGCACAGTTCGTCAACGCAACGGAAATCGCACTGCTGCACATGAAATCAAACATTCCAAACACGGCCATGCTGGGCGCCCTGGCAAAGGCTTTCCCAAAGATCTCGATGAAATCAATCAAGACAGCAATGGAAGGCATGCCGCGCGAAAACATGGCGGCCTTCGATGAAGGTTACAAGAGCGTGAGATAAATGCCAAATTATAAAGCTCAAATCGCTGGCATTCTGCTTGGGCTTGGTATAGTCTTAGCGCCGCAACGGCCTGAGAACGGGACATATATTTATCAAAAAGACGGCTTTGAGATGCGTTGTGAAGTACAAAATATTGCCAGGCCCGCAGGCGTGAACACGCAAATCGCATGCGACGAGTCCATTGGTAAGTTCAGAAAAGGTGTGGACCTCGTATATGAGAAATTTGGCAGAAAAACCATAAGCGTTGATGGGGCTCTTATATACCCGGAAGTTCCAGACAGCTCAGATAGGCCTGACCCATTTCGTAGCTGGACTGAGAAGTATCATAACGAACGTCTTGTTGGGTTTGCCGTCCGAAGAGAGAACAAGGTGAAATAATGATCAACGAGGAAGAAGTAAAATTTATGATACCGGTCATACAACCGGCACAGCAGGAGCTGCCTGCCAGGCTGCGCGTGCTTAAACCGAAGATTGACCTGAAGAAGTGCCAGAAGAACTTCAACTGCGTGGTCTTCTGCCCGACAAACGCGATAAGCGTCGGCAAGAATGGTTTCCCTGTGATAGACTATGACCTGTGCAACGGCTGCCTCATTTGCCTGAGGGAATGTCCTGCCTTTGCAATAAGCGAAGAGCACGAGATGCGCAGTCCGAAGATATAACCAAGGTGAAAAATTATCAATAATATTGAAATGAAGTTCTACAGATCCCATGTTTTTCTTGGGGATACAGGCAAGAGCAAAACTCTTGCCGTACAGCATTTCAAACGAAATGCTTGTACAAGAACTTCTTTTTTCAAAAAGAAGGGTTTGTAATGAAAGGTTCAGTTTTATCAACAACAGAATCGGCAGCCCATGGCGCGAAGCTGGCTGGCGCAGAGGTTGTGCCACATTTTCCGGCGCCGTTTGCCGTTGAAATAGTCAAGACTCTTTCGAAAGTTCACAAGTGTGATATTTTCGAGGTCTCGTCTGCTGGAGATGCTTTCGCCGCAGCTATTGGCTCCGCTACAGGCAAGAGAACGTTTGTGCCCGCTTCCTCGCCGCTATCTTACGAAGTATTTACAGCGCCGTTCATGCGCCTTCCATTCCTTGCAGTGAATATGTCGCGAAGCCAGCACGGCATAAAGGTCGACCACACATCCGTGATGGCACTACGCGATGCCGGTTATATTATGATATTCCCCGAGAGCAATCAGGAAATATACGACTCAGTAATACAGACGTACAAGGTATGTGAAGATCCGAATGTAATGCTACCGGCAATAATAAACATAGACGGATTGCCAAGCTTCTCCGAGCCTGTGCAGTTGTCGTCCGAGCAAACAGTAAAAAATTTCTTACCAAAATACCGCCTTAAGTTTGATACGAAAAAGCCGACACATCTTGAAATGTACTCTGACAATTATAGTGAGGGAAAAATGCAGATGGGCAAGGCAATGGAAAATGCCATAAACCTGATCAATAAGGTAGACGAACAATGGAAGCAGAAATTCCGCCGCACATACGGACTCGTAGAGCGCTACATGATTGAAGACGCAGAAACAGTAATAGTTACAATGGGTTATCACACATCAACAGCCAGAGCAGCTGTAAGGAAAATGAGAAGCGAGGGCAAGAAAGTTGGCCTGCTTAAAATCCGTGTATTCAGACCATGGCCGCGAGCAGCAGTTGCCAAAGCGTTGGAGAATGCAAAGCGTGTGATAGTGTTCGAGCAGGCAGTTTCAGTTGGTATAGGCGGAATCCTAAGGGCACACATAGGTAAAGGCAGCCAACTCATATGTCTGGGCAAGTACCCATCCGAGCGCGACTTCATGGAAGCTGTTTCTCGCGTAGAGAAAGCGGACAAAGACATCAAGCTTTGGCTGTAAACAGGCAAACATCGGACGTTATTTCTATTGTGAGTGACAACGAACCATATTAATAATAAGTTTTCTTTTCCCTTAAGGATTTTCTTTCCCAAAGAAAAGCCTTACTTGAACATTTTATCCCGCAAAATGTCCTTGATGTCTTTTATTTTTGCGTATAGTTCTTCTAGTCTTTCCTTGAGCAAATCCTCTTGTCCGTCAAGAAAGTACCATATCGCGTACTTGTCATACTTTCTTTTCAGTATTTGTCTGCGGATATTCATACCACGTTTGTTCGCCATAAGAAAAAGTTCATTATGTTTGGGGAAATTCTTCTCTACATCAGCTGTCGGCATAGGGCCCTTTTCTTTCAGATAGTTTTCAAACGCATTCAAATTGCCGGCATCAGGCTTGCGCAGTCCCTTAATCCAGTGATATGCAGCTGAATATGATACACCAAGCTGTGCAGCTATCTCATTTATTGATTTTCCCTGTTTGTGCAGCTCTATAGCTTCCTCGTATTTCTTTCCATATAGCTGCCTGCCTCTTCGCATTACCATGCAAGAATATAGGTTGCATTATAAATAAACTCTTTGTGAACACTCTTTTGGCGGCGATGATAATATCGTCCCAGTGTGAGGGCAACCTATGAGCACACGGGTAGCTTTTGAGCCGCCATTATAGTGAACCAAGTAAAGAATCTGGATATTATAACTTGGTTTACTATGCTCAGAAAGCGAAGCTTTCTGGCATGCCGAAGAACTTTGTTCTTCGAGCATATGTGACCAACTTGTGTAATACCTGAATATTAAGTTGGTCAGCTATAACCCTTTTTCTTGCTAGTGAAAAGACGTACGTCGTACGTCATGCCTGTGAAAAAGCCCTACTGGAAAAAGAACATATTATCTTAATATCTTAATGGAAAATAAGCCCAACATTTCACCTGATTCCCCTTTTATACTTTCCCGAACAAATCTAGGAAATGGCAATAGACGTCAACCTTCAGGAGCTCAGGCCGCTCAAGAACTTCGGCGACGGCTGCCCGGGATGCGGCTCTATGATCGCATTAAAGCTGCTCCTCCAGACATTGGACAACTTCATTCTTGTAAATGCGACCGGCTCTGTGACGCCGTTCATAAAGGTTCCGATGATTCACGCCGGTCTCAATGCCGTTTCCGTAGCTAAGGGGGTTGCGCACTCCGTGAAGGATGAAAAAAATCCGCCAAAAGTCGTCGTGTTTGCCGGCGACGGGTCAACTTCCATGAACCTTAACGCATTAATGAGCTCAGATAATATCCTATACGTATGCTACAACGATTTTGCTTATACTGCAATAGACCACAAGATGCACAAAAGCTTCGCACGTCAGTTATCACATACATTGCCTTACGTTGCTACGACATGCGTGTCTTATCCGGATGATTATATAACGAAGCTGAAAAAAGCGGCGACCATGACAGGCACACGCTACATTGAAGTTCTGGCGCCTTGTCCCGTTTCATGGGGATACGAGCCGTCAAACACCATAGAGGTCGGCCGCGTCGCAGTAGAAACAGGGCTATTCCCTGTATTCGAGGTCGAGAATGATACTGTAACACTTACCAAGCGTCCAAACAGGCTTGAACCTGTAGAGCATTTCAACCAGGTACAAAAGAAAATGAAGATAGAAAACACCCAGAATGTCCAGGAATGGGTAAACAAGAAGTGGAAAGCCCTCACAGACGGGCGATTGTTGTAAACAAACAGAAAAACATTTTCCTAGTTTTTTGTGAAGAACCACTGGTCAATATGTTTGGAAAGCAGAGCTTTCCAACATGCCAAAGAATCTTTGATTCTTTGAGCAGACCAGTGGCATCTTGAAGTTTATGAGCCACGTTATTACAGTGGTTCTTATGCTCGAACAGCGAAGCTGTTTGGCATGTCAAAGAACTTTGTTCTTTGCACACACGCCACAAACCATCTCAAGAAAGATGGTATTGTTACGTATAAAGAGAATCGGCCACTACATTTGCTAATTTTAGTTTACAATAACCGACTTTCCCCCATGCTTTTATACCATCACGCTCAAATTACATACATGGCAAAAGATAACATCAATTATTTTTTCAATCCGAAGAGCATCGCAGTGATAGGTGCGTCGCGCAGCCCCAAAAAATTCGGCCATATAATTTTTCGTAATCTTCTGGGCAAAGCATACCCTGTTAACCCTAATGCCCAGGAAGTGCTTGGAAAGAAATGCTACAGGAGCGTGAAGGAAATAAAAGGCGCAATTGACCTGGCAGTCATTGCAGTTCCTTCCGCCGCAGTTGCCGACGCTGTAAAAGAGTGCAATGAAAAAGGTGTAAAAGCCGCTGTTATAGTTACATCCGGCTTTGCAGAAATCGGACGTCATGACGAAGAGGCAAAAATCAGGCAGCTCGCGGGCAAGATGAGGCTCATAGGCCCAAATGTCATAGGTTTGTATGATCCTTATTCCGGCGTCGACACCGTATTCAACCTGCGTCATCGGCAGCAACGCCCGCGCAAAGGAAGCATAGCGTTCCTGTCGCAGTCAGGAGCACTTGGTGCTGCCGTCATGGACCAGGCGTCTTACGATCACATCGGGCTCTCTAAATTTGTATCACTTGGAAACATGGCGGACGTCAATGAAACGGACATGCTCGACTACCTTGCCGGTGATAACAACACAAAAACAATAACAATGTACATCGAAGGCTCAAAGGACTACAGAAAACTGTACGAGTCGTTGAAGCGTGTTACAAAAACAAAACCGGTAATAGTCGTTAAGGCGGGCAAAACAGAGGAGACGAAAAAGGCCGTAGCATCGCACACAGCCTCCCTCGCCGGTGCAGCTGATATTTTCTCCGGCATGTTAAGACAGGCAGGGGCGATAGAATCAAGTTCAGACGACATGTTTGACATCGCAAAGGCATTTAACCAGCCGCTTCCCCACGGTAATCGCGTACAGATAGTAACAGACGGCGGCGGGTTCGGCATACTGGCAGCCGATGCGCTTATAGCCAACGGCATGCGTTTGTCAAGGCTTTCCTCGGCAAAGGAAATTAAAAATTACGTTCCTTCATACGCGACTGTATCAAACCCATTGGACCTTACGGGCGACGCGACAACAAACCGCTATCGCGACGTGCTGCCGTTTGTTTTCAAAGATCAGGGTGTCGATATGGTTCTTGTCGTCCTGTTAATGCAAATCTCTGCCCTGGACAGCAAGATAGTCGACGTTCTGGCGTCGATGAAGAGATTCAAGAAGCCGTTCGTCGTGTGCATGGCCGGCGGAGAATACACAAACATACACCGCAAGCTGCTGGAAGAAAAGGGGATACCGACATACAGCTCACCGGAAAAGGCGGCCAAAGCACTGAAGGCGCTTTTTGACTATGAAAAATATAGAAGAAGGTCAAAAAGCAGTTGAAATGCCACAGACACCCAATCAACCAAGTAAGCTATAAATACCGCTCTTGATGAAGAGAATATAGTGATTAAATGAAAGGTATTACACCAGTAATAGCCATAATTTTGCTTCTGCTCATAACAATCTCGATGGTAGGCTTTGCTTTCGTATGGTTCCAGCGGGTCGCAACGACAGCTACGACAAGCTCAGAACAGCAACTCACCAATCAATTGAATATACAGAGCCAGAAGATAAAGATAGAGGGCGCATCCGCGACTACAGTGACACTAAGGAACACGGGAAGCATAACACTGCCTGCGGCAAGCATCGTCATGTTCATTAACGGTACGTCGGCAACCAGCGGCAACTGTCCATCCGCATCTCAAGCGTCTGGCGCCATATTCACCTGCACGACAACGATTAACACGTGTTCAGGCTCAAGCACACTGAGGGCGTCAGCCCCGGGCAATGCCGACCAGATAACATGCTAACCACAGCATGTGCATTATAAAAACACTTCTAAACTTATTTTGATGTATGGCAAACGGCTGTTTATAGCGTTTATGCTCATTCTTCCAGCGGGCTTTGCTCTACAGATTTCAGAGATAATTAATATGGGAAAACAATATTGATGAGGAAAACCTGTAATTATATTGCTATTTCTTTTTAATTTTCCCTAGAATAAGATGGGTGAAATGTTTTCCATATTTCGTCTGTAAAGACCTTAATTTCCAGTCATCCCCTGTTATAGTTTTTCTACAATCTCTACTTCCACAATTGCATACCAGTCTATACTTTCTCGATGTAGTCATTGCGTAATCGTAGCACAATTCCTCGCCGGCTTTTATTTTGCGCAATGCAACAAAGCTTACCTGACCGTCGGGACCGACATTTGGGTTGCATGAGTGGTTTATGAAAATTGCAGTATCTTTGACCTCATCCTTAGTTTTCGGACATATGAAGAAAGTATCTGTTATTTGAAGACAATATTCGCCAAACTTTGCTTCAATCTTTTTCGATTCTTCATAGTCGACTATATGACCACCTTTTATGAACACAAGTTCGCCTTTTTTAATAGGAACTTTAGCAAAAAGCCCTTTACCTTGTATTTTGCTTTTTTCTCTAACTTCCGCCTTTGGGGAACGATAAGATTTTAACCTCATAAAAAATAGTTTGGTTTGTAACCTTAAAACCATTAATTTTGAAAGATTGATGTATGCTAAACTGCTTGTTTTAGTTGTCTTTTTGTTTATTCTGCCAATTGGTTATACATTACAAATCACCAAGATAATGTACAATCCATCCGGTTCTGATGCCGGCCGCGAGTGGATAGAAATATACAGTGACAGTGCGGTGAATTTGTCTGGCTGGAAGCTTGTGACAGATAGAAACCACGTACTAAACGAGCCGCCTGAAAACGGGGGCATAGGTTCGTTATTTATTGAATCAGGCAGCTACGCAGTAATCGCACAGGATGCGTTCGCATTTCTGAAAGATTATCCGACCTATAACGGCATACTAATCGACAGCTCGTGGACTGCGCTGACTAACTCCGAGCCGAAAATAGTCGGGCTAATGAACGGTAATGCTACAATAAGCGCGACTTACTCTATCGTAAATGAGGGCAGCAGCTGGTGTCCGTCAGGCGAATGCACGCCGTCACCGGGCATGCCGAACGAGGTGCAGGATCCGGTGCTTCCGCAAAATCCATATTCACAAAATATCTCCATTAATACAAGCATAACTGCAGAGGACATAGTCTCGTATCCAAAAGAAGTCTATATTGGCGATATTTTTGAGATAAATGTCTCATTATCAGCAAATAACGAGGTCTATTCTTACGTTTACAAAGACAGGACACCTGTTTCTCTTGGTTTTAACGGTGTCAAGTGGCTTGGAAGCTGGGATGCGAACAAGGTGGACGTTAGTGGACTATCCTATGTAGTATTGAAAAACATAATAGAAAACGGAACCAAGCCGGGCAACTACACACTACGTGTCAAGGTAGACGGCAACGACATATCCAAGTTCATAGAAGTCTTCGAGAAGCCGTTTCTAAAAATAAACAAAACAAAAAACAGCGCGCTCGTGTATACAAATTGTGACAGTTGCAGGATACTCGTAATAGGTTCTGGAGAGACCGCGACGAAAAATTATACGCTCAACGAGTCTGGGAACTACAACATAGTGCTTATGAAAGATCAGTCAATAATTTCCAGTGAGAAAGTTGTAATAGCGAAACCAGCGGTTAAAAAGCAAATTAGTGGGAAATTGTCGCTACTCATAGTTATTCTGCATAAACTTCGGCTATTTTAGCTCTGTTGAAATCCTCAGAACCAAATCCTTTATTGACCTGTCTATGTTGTGCACAACTGCTATGAACAGAACTTCTTTGAGCTGATTATGGAAGCCTTTTGTCGTTACGGTATCTCCGTAGTTGCGTTTCGTCATGGAATTCACAGCTTCGCATTTGCTGCGCTGGTGCAAATCGTCTTCGCTGAACAGCGTATTCCAATACCTGTATTTCTCTTTGAATTCCCGATATGGAATCAGCGATCTTGCTCCGCGTTCTTTCAGGAATTTCCTGATCTCTATCCAGTCGTATCCCTTGTCTCCGCACAGCGAATCGAGGAATTCTTCGAATTCCTCTTCATATTTTTCAAGGACAGGAATTGCTATGTGCATGTCGCTCTTCCTTGACGCAGTCACGTGGACCGCAAGTATTGTCAGGTGCTTCAGGTCTATGAGAAACGTGATTTTCAGGGATTGTATCTTCAGTTTGCACCGTTTTACGTAGTGTTTTGAGTTGTGCCTCCTGTCATAGCATGTCGAGTCTATGCCGCCTTTGCCGCTGCGCGGCAACAGGCAGGCGGACAGGTAAATGAGAATTATCAAAACTTTTCTCTCAAACTTTGCAAACTGCTTGCAGCTTGTCGTGAAATCCGGAAACTCGTGAAGTTCAAGCTCCTCGCATATGCGAGGAGACTCCATCAACAACTCTTCCAGTTCGCGGTATTTCAACTTCTTTTTGTGTTTTATGCACAATACAGCGATGTGCTGATGCTGCGTAAATGTCCTTTTCGAGAATTTGCTTGAATAACGCTTGACAGAAGACCTTTGAACCAGCTCATAGCAGGCTCTTACGAACTTAAGAATTTTAGTTTCCGAATACTCCATGGGGAACACATCCAACGTGTATATGACCACAAGTCTATACACGGTATTCCCCATTTTTTATAGGATTTCAACAGAGCCGCTATTTTAATGTTTCTTGATCTTTTGTACCTGAAAAGCTGAACATTCTATAGGTGCTTGTATGTTCGTGAAAAATGAGCCAGCAATGAAAGTGGGAAAATATCTGGTAATAGCAGACGTACATATCGGGTTGACCAAGGAACTGTGGACCAGCGGCATCTCGTTGCCGAGCCAGGTAAAACACTTTGTCGACCGTTTGAATAAATTGAAAAAACTGACAAAAACCGACGGCCTGATAATAGTCGGCGACCTGAAGCACAAGATAAACGGCATAAGTTTCCAGGAAAAGAAAGAGGTGCCAGAATTCCTCGCAGGGTTGAGGTTCAAGAAAATATTCATACTGAAGGGCAATCACGACGGTTTCATAGAGAAAATTGCCCATGGAAAGGGAATATCAATAAAGAAATCATTTTCTGTCGGTGACTACCTTTTCACGCATGGCAACATGAAAGTGAAAACAAAGAAGAAGATAATCGTAGTCGGCCACAACCATCTCTGCGTCCGTTTCAGGGATGACGTAAATGCAGTATACAACGAGCCTGTTTGGGTAAAAGGCCGCGCTGGTGACAAAAAGGTAATAATAATGCCAGCGTTTAATGAATTATGCGGATATTATCCTGCAAACAAGGGAAACTTCCACGGTCCTGTTGCATCCCAGCTTACTGGTGACGCGAAGGTGTATATGCTAAGCGGGTTGGATATAGGCCGCATCAAAGACCTGAAAGTTAAAGAGTAATAAAAGGGAAATTCCGAACGAAGTGAGGTTAGAGAAAATGGTATTCAAAACTTTCTCAGAGAAAATGCAGAAGCTGATAGAACAGAAAGGCTTCATTGAGCCAACACTTCCGCAGACGCTCGGCATACCCGAAATAGCAAGCGGCAATAATATTTTGGTTATAGCGCCCACGGGCATCGGCAAAACAGAAGTCGCGATTCTCCCAATATTTGACAAAATATATCAAAATAAGCTGAAACCCATCTCACTTCTTTATGTTACTCCTCTCAAGAGCCTCAACCGCGATTTGCTGGATCGTTTGTTCTGGTGGGGAGACAAGCTTGAGATAGAAATTGCTGTAAGACATGGCGATACTGACCAGAAGGAACGTGCATCGCAGAGAGAGGCGCCACCAAATTGTTTGATAACCACACCGGAGACTTTGCAAGCGATTCTAACGGGAAAAATATTCCGCGAGCATCTAAAGAATGTAAAATGTGTTGTGATAGACGAGATACACGAATTGGTAGGGAGCAAGCGCGGAGTGCAACTCTCGCTTGGCTTGGAGCGATTAAAGCAACTATCAGGTAACTTCCAACGTATCGGCCTTTCGGCCACAGTCGGATCGCCAGAAATTGTCGCAGAGTTTCTTGGCGAGAAAGTAAAAATAATACGCGCCGAGTCTCAGAAACGCTATGATATACGAGTCGAAACTCCACGACCGGATGCGAAAGACCAGGATATATCAGATGATCTTGTCATAGGTGTGAGCACAACAGCACGTTTACGGCGCCTGTATGAGCTTATCACAAGCCACAAAAGCGTGATAGCTTTTACTAATACAAGAGAAACAGCCGAGGTCATCTCATCGCGTCTGGCAAAGCTTGACCGCGAACTAAAGCAGGCAGTACATCATGGCTCCCTATCCAAAGAAAGTCGTGTAAAGAGTGAGACTGACTTCAAGGGCCAAAAATTAAAATCATTAATAGCCACGAGCTCGTTGGAGCTTGGTATAGACATCGGTTCCATAGATCTTGTTGTACAATACTTGTCACCGCGCCAGGCTGCACGTTTGATACAGCGTGTCGGGAGAGCAGGTCACAGGATAGACGAAGTAAGCAAGGGTAT
>DATDXH010000026.1:0-5079 GCA_035289405.1 archaeon
AAGACTTTTCAAAGATCTTTTCAAAATACTGCTCCTAGAAGAGCATGGTGAGATTGTACGAAAAAGTTTCGCAGAATTAGAAAGAGACTTGGACATTGCTTTAGCGCCGGACTCTTCAATAAATCCTTTTTTGCATTATAAAGACCAGCCATTTTTCTCAATAGCAATGAACCCTCTTTACCAAGAAACGCATCCAAGATGGTCACCATGCCCAATGATGGTTATAACACGGCATGATGATGTTGCTACTGTTGATAGAAAAGCAAAAGACGTTATACGCAGGCTTATGAAAGAAAGAACAGGTAGAGTATATGATGCAGATGAGTTGTACCTTATGCCCGATTTCAGCCCTTAAATACTTACCCTTTATTAGTAATTATACAGTTAGGGAAGGAAGGTAAATGGTAAAGGTAAAGACGCATTTTGCGTACCGGACATTGAGGTCCTATTTCTAACGTAAATAAAAGGGGTAAATAATACGAAAGCCAGTTCATAAACAAACAAAAACTAGGCAATCCTATATTCCCTGAACAAAGGTGAAAAAAACATGTATGGAAGAGAAAGACACGGAGGAAGTGGCGGAGGCCGTGACGGCGGAAGCCGCGGCGGAGGCTTCGGAAGAGGTGGAGGCGGAGGCGGCTTCGGAAGAGGCGGCGGAGGCTTCGGTAGACCTCACAGAGAAGACGACGACAAACCTAAGCCAATAAAAGTCGGCGAAGAGCACGACGTCAAGATAACTGACGTCGGAGCAAAGGGCGATGGAATAACGAAGATAGAGAATTTCATCGTCTTCGTAGCTGGCGCAAAGAAAGGCGAGGAATGCAGAATACGCATTAAGGAAGTAGCAAGCCGCTTTGCAATTGGTGAAAAGATAGGATCCGCAGGCAGCAGCTCGGAGTCAACAGATGAAGCCTCAGACAGTGAGTCGGAAGAGTCATCTGAAAAAAGCGACGAAGAGTCAGAGTAAAAACGAACGTTAATGACGGGCTTAATACCCGCACATGACAATTTTTTCTTTTTTTATTTCACTTTTATAGTTCTACAAGAAACCAAATATATTACAACTTGTGAACTATAAACTGAACATGTCTAATAATATCAAAAACCGACTTGTTTCAGTATTAATTCTTCATTTTTCAATTAATTCATATGGCAAAGCTGTATCCACAAATTAAGCCGTATAAAAAAGGCTATCTAAAAGTTGGTGATGGCCATGAAATCTACTATGAGATGATTGGAAACCCGAAAGGTATACCAGTCTTATATTTACATGGTGGACCGGGTGCTGGAATATGGCCAAAAGACAGGCAATACTTCAACCCCAAAAAATTCAATGTGTTGCTATTTGACCAGCGTGGAAGTGGCAAGAGCAAACCGTTTGCAAGTACCAAAAACAATACTACTTGGGATCTTGTGGATGATATAAACAAGCTGCTTGATATGGCGGGCTTCAAGAAAGTCATAATATTCGGCGGCTCATGGGGCTCAACGCTTGCCCTTGTATACGCTATAAACAATCCAAAACGCGTCAAGGCCATGGTCCTGCGCGGCGTATGGACATGCGAGCGTGAAGATATCAAAAAATACTATATGGGCGGAGGCACTGCAAACCACTTTCCTGATGCATGGGAAAGGTTTCTGAACAATGTGCCGAAAAGAAACAGAAAAAATCCTCTCGCTTATTACATAAAGCAGATGAATTCCAAAAACAATAAAGTGCGGGATAAGTACGCAAAGGAGATGGCATTATACGAGATGAAAATGCTGATGCTGGACATGCCGAAGAAAACTATCAATAAATATCTCAAGAGGGGTTCTTACAAATCATTAGGGCCTTTAGAAGCACATTACATGAGCAAGAACTGCTTCCTGCCGGATAAATACATAATTAACAATGCGAAAAAAATAGCCCATACGCCTACATTCATAATCCATGGAAGATATGACGTAATATGCCGACCACTTCTGGCATGGAGGTTGCATAAGGCACTTCCAAAATCAAAACTTTTCTTCGTTATAGCGGGGCATAGTTCGAGCGAGAAGGAGATACAAGATAAGACTATTGAATTGATGGATTCTCTGGGGAAGAAAATATGATAAAGTGCATAATATTCGACGTGGGCGGAGTCCTGCTGAAAGAGAAAATTGACGTTGTGCACAATGTTATCAACAAGGAACTGGGCAAAAAAGTCTTTGACAGAAAAGACGTACATCATAAAAAATCGCTTATGGGAAAACTTACAGAGAAACAGCTTCTTGCGGCACTGTCTAAAAAATACAGGATTCCTGCCGTGAAGCTGAAGAGACTTTCTGATGAAAAGTTTCTGAAAATAATGAAGACAAACAAAGGCTCACTGAAAATCGCAAAAACTCTTAAGAAGAATTATACAACTTGCATACTATCGAATGTTACACCGATGCACAAGAAGCATGAACATATGATGGAAATATACTCATTTTTTGACCACGTCGTACTCTCGTGCGACATAGGCGCTATGAAGCCGAGCCCGAAAATATTCAAAATAGCACTGAAAAAACTGGACGCCAAACCACAGGAATGTATTTACATAGAAGACAGAGAAGAATTCTTAGAGGCTCCAAGAAGGCTAGGGATGAATGTAATACTTTTCAAAAGTGCGGTTCAACTGAAAAAAGACCTTAAGAAACATGGCGTGAAAATATAGTCATAATATTGCGGAACTAGGAAATGCTTAAATAATATCTAATACGTACTGATAACGATGGAACCGATACTGAGAAAGATGTCCAAAGATATGGACATAATCAAGAATGAATTGTATGAGCTACGTGAAGAGATAGATAGCTTGAAATTGGTTAAACCTGGCTATTTGAAAAAAATAAAAAATATAGAAAAGAACGGCAAATTCAAGACTTTTTCTGATATAAATGATTTGAGAAAATCGATAGAAAATGTATAGTATAGTGATAGAATCTAATTTACAGCGTATTTTGGATAAACTATACAAGAAAAACAGAAAACTTTATGAAATTGCAATGAAAAGGTTGGAGGAAATAATCCTTAACCCTCAGCATTACAAACCTCTACGTTATGATTTAAAAAATATACGACGAGTGCATCTGTTCGGGCCATTTATACTGGTTTTCAAAATAGAAGAAAGCACAAAATCCGTAAAATTTCTTGACCTGGATCACCACGACAATATTTATAGAAAGAGGTTCTAGATATGAAAATAATACTTGACACAAATTTCATGATGGTGCCCAACCAGTTCGGTGTCGACATATTCGAGTTTCTCAAGGACTATGAGATTTTTACTTTGTCGTCGTGTATGGATGAGCTCAAAAAAATTGCTAAAAAGAAGGGCAAGGACGGCCTTGCTGCAAAAGTTGCGCTCAAGCTCGTTAAAGAGAAGGGCGTCACTATAATCAAGACTAAGGAAAAGGGCGACAAGTCGATTTTAAATTACGCCGTGCGCGAGAAATGCTCCGTGGGCACAAACGACAAGGAACTCATCGCAAAACTCAGGAAACAGAGCATAAAAATACTCCGCCTGCGGCAGAAAAAATATATAGAGGAGATCTAGACCCAAAAAAAGGTTTTTAAAGATTGGTTTTCGATTGAATCTGATATTGGGGATAAAAGTGGCTTACGAATTCATATTTGGATCAGCCGGACTGGCTCTGCTTTTCGCAGTCGTATCTGGTGTCTATGTTCTTAGGCAGGACAGGGGCACCCCGAGGATGATTGAGATATCAAAAGCAATACAGGAGGGCGCCACGGCTTTCCTTCAAAGACAATACAGGACCATTTCTATTTTTGCCATAGTAATCGCCATTATACTCGGCTTCGTGCTTGGCGTAACTGCAGCTATTTCATTTATTGTGGGCGCGATCCTTTCAGCGCTGGCCGGCTTCATCGGCATGCATATTTCGATCCGCGCCAATGTCAGGACAGCAAAGGCGGCTGAAAAAGGTATAAGCCACGCGCTCAGCACGGCATTCCGCGGCGGCGCGGTCACGGGATTTGCCGTAGTCGGCCTTGGGCTGATTGGGGTAACCGGGCTGTACATGATCTACGGTGATGTTAATACTATAATCGGGTTCGGGTTCGGCGCTTCGCTTGTCTCGCTGTTCGCAAGAGTCGGCGGCGGCATATACACGAAAGCAGCAGATGTCGGCGCAGATATCGTAGGCAAGGTAGAAAAGGGAATACCTGAGGATGATCCTAGAAACCCTGCTGTTATTGCCGATAACGTAGGTGATAATGTCGGTGACTGTGCGGGAATGGGCGCTGACCTGTTTGAAAGTTACGTGGTCACCCTTTTGGCCGCGATGCTTCTTGGCGCGTTAGCCGGCGGCGCTCTGCTGCTGCTACCATTGACAATCGCGGGCGTAGGCATAATAGCGTCCATAATCGGCATATTTTTTGTCCGTGCAACAAGTGAAAAGGAAATATGGTTGGCATTCAACAAAGGCATAATAATTTCCGCGGCACTTGCGATAGTAGGCACGTTGGCAGTTACAATGTACCTGCCAAATGGAGTTAACCTGTTTTTGGCAACAACATCCGGAATAATAACAGCTGTCATAATTTCTATAGTCACTGACTACTATACGTCGATGTCAAAGAAGCCAGTGCGGGAAATTGCAAAAGCATCTGAAACGGGTGCAGGAACTAACGTCATAACAGGGCTTGCCGTTGGTTTGCAGAGCACTTTCATACCAGTCATAGTAATCTGCCTTGCAACGCTAATTTCTTTCGAACTAGCAGGTATTTACGGAATCGGCCTTGCGGCGCTCGGCCTGCTGTCAATAACGGGAATGATAATGAGCATAGACTCGTTCGGGCCTATTTCGGATAACGCAGGCGGCATCGCGGAGATGGCAAACATGGACAAGAAAGTCCGCAAAGTCACGGATGCGCTGGATGCAGTAGGCAACACGACCAAGGCAACTACAAAGGGTGTCGCGATCGCTTCAGCCGCATTATCTGCGTTAGCACTGTTTGCGGCATTTGCGGACGTATCTGGGATAGTCACGATCGATATTCTTGACGTGCGTGTGCTCGTGGGCTTATTGATAGGCGGCGCGATACCG
>DATDXH010000027.1:0-3776 GCA_035289405.1 archaeon
GGCATCACAGTTGCCCTTGTACCGAATTTTACACCGTCGCCTACTATCGCGCCAAGCTTTCGATGGCCGCTGTCGACACGCACTCCGTTTATCTCAACTTTTACGTTCTTCTCATCTAAACGGAGGTTGGCAAATATTGTGCTAGCACCGACGTTGCACCCTCTCCCGATAATTGTCTCACCGACGTAGCTCAGGTGCGAGACGAATGAGTTGTCCATCACTATGGAGTTCTTTACTTCTACAGCCTGGCCTACCTTGCAGTTCTTGCCTATCGAGGAATATTTGCGAATGTAACAATTCGGCCCGATAACCGCATTGTCGTCTATCGCCACCGGCTCTTCGATGACAGCGCCGGGTCGTATTTCTGCTCTTTTGCTGATATTCGAGCCGTATTTGTCAAGCAGGTATTTGTTAGCGTCGAGTATGTTCCACGGGTACGTAAGCGGTATCCACGTCTTAACCGTATAATTTTTTACTTTTTCCTTTTCTATCATTAATTTTATTGCGTCGGTCAGTTCGTATTCGCCTCTTGGGGATCTGTCCAACTTCTTCAACAGCGTGAAAATAGATGCGTCCAGCAGGTAGAGGCCGCAGTTGACGAGCGTGGATTTTGGCTTCTGTGGTTTCTCTTCAAGGCCAACGACATAATCATCTTTGATCTCCAGAACACCGTAGGCGCCCGGGTTGTCTGAATTGAATGAAGTCACAACGGGTGCGTCCATCCCGGCTACGGCTTTTATGTCATCCTCTCCGTAGACGTCGTCGCCGTATATTACAATAAATTTGCCGTCTATGTGCTGCTCGGCCTGCATCAACGCGTGGCCTGTGCCGAGAGGCTCGTCCTGGAATATCAATTTTACTTTTGGGCTGTTCAGGAAGTTTGCCAAGATGTCGCGCTGTGCCTCATTGACAATTAGAATTATTTCATCGCAGAATTCAAGGAATTTACATGTCCAGTCCAGCAGCGGCTTGTTTGCTACAGGTATCATTCCCTTGCTCATCGTCAGAGTGAGCGGGAGCATCCTCGTGCCCTTTCCGGCTGCCAAAACAACGGCTTTCATTCGACACCTATTCATATAAGACTTAAATATAATCCCTAGGGCGATTTTTGAATGGTCGAGTAAATGCTAGTTAGCACTTTCCGTCTGGACCGTCTGGAACCCGTTTTCTGTTAAAAGAGCATATAGCCGCTGGGACTTGGGGTGCCACTGCTCGTAAATTGTCGATTCATGCATGTCGTGGTGTATGTCAACTCTTCCAATGGAATTCCCGTCAGCAATAACCTCGAATGAACTGAAGAAATCGTCCCACATGACGTCCAAACCGGCCGCCCTTATTGTATTTTTTAAAATTCTGCCGTCTCTGTGGGCATACAGCATAGCGACGGGGTAGATTTTCCCCTTGATATCCAGCGGTTTTTGCATGTAAGAAACTGGCATGGCCACCACTAAACAACTTCTTCTTCCTTGGCTTTCTTCTCTACTTCTTCCTCTATGTCGAGAGCCTCGGCCATTTCCTTGTATCTGTTACGTATAGTGACTTCAGTTACGCCTACGACGTCAGCAACTTCGCGCTGCGTCTTGCGCTCGCCTTCCAGAACGGAAGCTATATAGATAGCAGCAGCTGCGCAGCCACAAGGACCCTTTCCTGAAATAACGTCTTTCTCTTTAGCTGTTTTGAGTATCTTAATTGCCCTCATCTGTGTTCTGTCGCTCAACTTTAGCATAGAGCTGAAACGCGGAATATATGATTCAGCACGTGCTGGTAGTATACGAATGTCGAGTTTTCTAGAAATATATCTGTAAGTTCTGCCCAGCTCACGCTTTCCTATACCTGATGCCTGTGAAATCTCCGTCAATGTTCTTGGAGTTTCGTATTCTCTTGATAGTGAGTAAACTAAAGCAGCAATTATAGATTCAATTGATCTACCTCTTACCAATGACTTCTGCAATGCCTTCTCGTAAAGCTTTGCTACTTCCTCGTGAAGTGTTTTTGGAAGACCAAGGAAACTTATCAATCTCTGAAGCTCGCTCAACGCGAAGGACATGTTTCTGTCCTTGCTCGTAAGCAGACGCTTTTGCCATTTCCTAATACGGAAGAACTGTGAACGCTTTTTTGCCGGCACCTTGAACAATTCTGTAGTGCCCTTGCCTATCTCCGTAGTAAGGCCCTTGTCGTGACGCTTGTGTGTAAGCGGTGCACCTGTTCTTGCACGCTTGACTTTCTGGTCATGATCGAAAGCACGCCATTCCTGGCCGGTATCAACCATCGACTCTTCCATTACCAAGCCGCACTTTGCGCAGACCTTCTCGGCCTTTTCAGGATCCCTGTAGAAGTGCTTGGATCCGCATTCAGGACATTTATCCATTTTTACCACACACCAAATTTTGTTACACTACAATAGTTACAAGACCATCGAAGCTAACCTGATATGTTAGGCCGTAAAGTATTTAAAGATTTGTGCAGTTTTAGGGTGGTATTTAAATACCTATCGATAGGGGTTTTTGCTATTATATGCTATATTTTGAACTTTATAGGTTATTAGATGCAATTTAACCTAATGTAGGTTAATTATTGGCATATTTCCCCCTATAATTAGCTCAAATGGACCCTCAATGAAACCATCAGGGACATATACTCCCGCCTACAAAGAGAAAGCATGATAACTGCATTGATGTTTGCCATAGGCATAATACTCATAGCCTTCGTCATGGCGTTTTTTGGCCTTGGCGACGTGCTTGACGTAATGGCCGGGGCGAATACCAATTACATAGTACTTGCGGCTGTCGTGCAGGTCGCCATATTGGTGCTTATCTCCTACCGGCTGATTCTCATATCGAAAAAATACAACAAACTGGGCCTGTGGCAGGCGTTCAAGATAAGCATGTCGGGAATGACAATCAGCATGCTTACTCCAATAGCCAAGATAGGCGGAGAGCCGCTGAAGATATACATGATGAAAAAGCAATTCGGCGGTTCCAGGTCGACTGCCATAATAGCCGTTGACACGATCGCCGAAATGACTTCGTCGCTTTTTGTCGTCTTCGTGGTTTTCATGCTTTTTGCGCGGGACATTCCGGGGGTAATAGCGTCGTCTTTCTTTGCCTTTCTAGTGGTAGTAGCGTTTTTGATAGCCATACTGCTCAAGATACTTCTCAACCCGGGATGGATGCGCCGGCTACTGCGATGGACTAGCCGGAAGATAGTCAAGTTCGCGAACGTGAACAAGAAGGACTACGCGAGACTGTTCTACGAGGCGTTCAAGCTGCTGATAAAGGACAGGAGGATTGTGACGTCGGCTTTCGGGGTCTCATTCGTTACGAAAATACTGGAGTTCCTCAGGATGTGGCTAGTTTTTGCGGCGATAGGCGTCTTCCTTCCTGTCGAGGTCGTCGTGATAGTCTGGTCGGTTATTCTAGTCCTGTACCTTGTGCCGTGGCTGCCTGGTTCGCTGGGACTGATAGAGTTTTTCGGCGCGGGCGTGTTCGTTTTCTTTGGCATAGCAAGCACGACGGCGGCCGGCGGGATACTGATTGACAGGTTCATTTCGTACTGGATGGTGCTGGTTATAGGGATGCTGATCATCTCCAGAATTGAATTGCCGGAGAGACTGAAAAAATAGCTATTTGCATACTATTCAAAATGCGGCCCTGGTTGTGCCTTTCTGAATTTTGTTTTGGTCGCCGCACTTGTTCGAATGTCTTATGTCGTCCGGTGTTATTACTATATCGCCACTTATTGAAAACGCATTGGCATCTCTTACGTCTATGCAATCG
>DATDXH010000028.1:0-5344 GCA_035289405.1 archaeon
TTTGCCGTCGATGTAAATGTATACGGCATAGATGCCGCTAAGTCTTCCGCTAAAACGAAGGTTTGCAGTTGGGAAGCCTAATTTCTTGCCCCGTCTAGCGCCCTTGATTACTTTACCCGAGATGATTTTCATAAGAATTAATGCACTATAGACGATCCATATTTTCTATCCATCTCTATTTCGTCTATAGCCATACCACATGCTTGCGCCTTTCTAAGTAATTCATCGTTTGTATACATGAATAAGTCATTGTTTGTATTACTATCAAAAGCCCTAGCGATAAGATAACCAACAGCGAATCCCGTTACTGCCGCGGTAGTTTTTAGGATTTTTCGATCGTTCATTCTTTTCACCCTAGAGTTGCCCGAGTTCTTTAGTGAGGCCTTTTCGTTCGCGTATCTTCAATATAGTTGGTATCTTGAGCTCTTCCGGTATTTTTTCGAATGTAATGTCTATCATCGAGTAGAAGCCCTTGCCCTGTGTCGCGCTTTTTAATTGCGATTCAAATCCGAACATCTCAGCTACCGGCAGTTTGCATTCTATCACGGCGGCGCCCATTTCCGTCCTGACATCACCAACCTGCCCGCGCTTGTTTGTCACCTGGTTCATCGCGTTGCTCATGAGCTCTTCCGGTACGTCTATTCTTATCGTTTGTATAGGCTCGAGCAATGTAGGTTTAGCACGCAATATGCCTTCTTTTAGTGCATCGCTTACGGCGGGGAGCACTTGCGCAGGTCCGCGGTGTATTGCATCCTCGTGCAGTTTTGCATCTGTTAGTCTTATTTTCAACGCAGTGCACGGTTCGCCGCATAGCGGCCCCCCGTCCATCACTTTTTCGAACGATTCTATCACGAGTTCCATCGTCTCGTTCAGGTACTGTATACCCTTTGTCGCGTCTATGAGTGTGTTCCTGTTGAAAATATCATACAGCTTCTTCGCCTCGTCCCTTCCCATGCCGTAATCCACGAGCTTGGGAATAAGATCCTTCAGGTATTTTCTGACATTCTTCTCTTCTATCTTGCCGTCGGCGAGCGCCTTGTAGAGCTCCGGCTCGATAGGCTCGACTGTCAGATAGAAGCGGTTGTGCTTGTTCGAGGATTTTCCCTCCACCTCAGGACTCTCTGCTCGCACAGTTTCGCGGTATATTACGATAGGCGTTGACGTAGTTACATTTATGCCCTTCTCTTTGAGCGGCCTCTCGATCTTCGCGTCTATGTGCAATTCACCCAAGCCAGAGACAAGATATTCGCCCGTTTCCTCGTCTATCTTTATGGCAAGTGTCGGGTCTTCCCTGCTTACTTGTTTGAGGAACATTATCAGTTTTGGCAAGTCCTTTGGATCCTTGCATTCTATCGACTTCGTTACCACGGGCTCGAACATGTGCTTTATTGCTTCGAACGGCTCTATCTCACTGTCCGGATTGCAAAGCGTCTCGCCGGAGAACGTGTCCGTAAGGCCGACAATGCCTACTATGTTGCCTGCGGGTATTTCATCCATCTGCACCCTCTGCGGGCCTTTGTAGACTGACACCTGCTGTATTCGCCTGGTCATGTGCTGGCCGATCAATCGGACTTCCTGTCCTTTTCTTAGAGTGCCTGAAAATATACGTCCAGCGGCCACAACGCCTGCGTGTGGGTCTGGAACGACTTTTGTTATGATCACTGCAAGCGGACCGCTCGGATCCATGTTGAGCATGCTTTTTGCGACCTCGCTTTCCATGGAGCCGTGCCATATCTTGGCTATTCTGTATTTTGCCGCGTCCTGCGGATTTGGAAGATGTTTTATTACGGAGTTAAGCAGCACCCGGTGAAGCGGCGCGCGTTTTGTCAATTCATCATCGCGGCCGCTGGATGTGTAGTCAATTATATCCTTGAATGTGATGCCTTCTTTTTTCATGTACGGCACGCTGATTGCCCACTTTCGATATCCGCTACCAAAGGCCACGGACCCATCGTCAACCTTCACAAGCCATTTTTCTGCAAATTCCTTTTCCGCATATTTCTGTATCAAGCGATTGACCTGTGTGATTATCATTACGAAGCGCTCCTGCATCTGCTCGGGCGTAAGCTTCAATTCCTTGACCAGGCGGTCGACCTTGTTTATGAAAAGTATCGGCTTGACCCTTTCATGTAACGCCTGTCTTACAACTGTTTCAGTCTGTGGCATGACGCCTTCCACAGCATCAGTGAGTATTACAGCGCCGTCTACAGCGCGCATGGCTCTTGTGACGTCGCCTCCAAAATCCACGTGGCCCGGCGTATCGATAAGATTGACCAGATAAAGTTCGTTCTCGATCTCGTGAACCATGGATACGTTGGCTGCAAAAATAGTAATGCCTCTCTCCTGTTCCTGTTTGTCGAAATCAGTGAACAGCTGTGTGCCCGCCAGCTGCTCGGACATCATGCCCGCGCCGGCTACAAGCGAATCAGTAAGCGTCGTTTTTCCATGCTACTCGAATTCTCACCAATTGTTGAGAATTAATCGATATGGGCGGCGATCGCTATATTCCTTATTTGCTTCGGCTTCTTCATCAGTTCTGCGATTTCTTCTGTTCGGTCTTTTGCCATTTTGTATTCCTCTTAGATGTTGATATGTCGGTTTTATTGCATCGAATGGGTTTAATACCCCCCTTCAGGACGTATATTTTACTTCCATTCGTGCAAAAATACTGCGGCTTTTAAGCCGCAGATATTTATTCGTTGAATGCAATCGAATAGAAAACGATACCTACGTCTCAGCTAGTTAATGAAACAATAGTATACCTGACATCACATTTCTATTGAAGGGAAAGATTAAAATACGTTTATTTTGACGTTTTTACGGTATAATGCCAGTTGAATATCACATCTTCTTTATGTACCCACGGCTTTAGTGACGGAAGATGGGACCCAGATGAACATTGTAAAGAGAGCAATGTTCATCTTAGATAACAAATTAAAACTGTGCGACTAATTCTAATCATGAAAAAGAACAGGATAAGGCTGCCACTTATCTTTCTCATCGTAATTCTCGTAACATACGGCATAAACGTATACTTCCCTGGCGGCGTGGAGCACACGTATATAACAAAGGTCATCGACGGCGATACGATCGTTGTCGCAGGTGGGCAGAGCATCCGCCTGCTGAATATAGACACACGCGAGCGCGGCCAGAACTGTTATCAGGAGGCCAAGGACAAGATGACCGAACTGGTGCTTTTGAAAAACATCACGATGGAAAGGGACAAGGAGGACAAGGACAGGTACAACCGTCTTCTCCGATATATTTATGTGGACGGCGAAATGGTGAACCTAAAGATGGTGCAGGAGGGGCTGGCCGTTGTTTATATCATACCGCCAAACGGCAAATACAGAAGCGATTTTGAAGCCGCTGAAAGCGCAGCGCACGGCGAGGGCGGCTGCGTGTGGACTATGCAGCCCTAGCGTATCACAGTTCTTTTGCCATTTCTATTAGGACGTTGTGCGTCTTTTCTATTGGAAGTCCCTTGTTGTTGTTAAATAAGTATACGTCTGTTTTCTTGAACAAGTTCCTGAAAAACTCTATCCTCAGATTTATTTTTCTCTCATCCTTTACCATCTGATACGGGTTACAAAAATTGTTATCGACTAGGTATTTTACCGCCTCGTCCACGGTCAGCTTCCTTAGGACGTCCGGATCGCTGGGATCAGATTTCATAAGCAGCACCTTCTTTATGACGGTGGTGCTGCGCCTTTTGAAAGTCCCGATAACATTCTCGACGTTTGCAACGCCGCGTCCTTTCGTATCGAGCTTTGTTTTCTTGACAAGAGGCTCGAATATTTTCCATATGTTCCCTATGTCGTCGGTTATGTAGTTGTTTCTCTCCGAACCATATGCGACTGCGTCGTCCTTCGTGAGCTTGACAAAAAACCAGTCGTCTGTGATCAGCTTCGCATTTTCCTGCAGCAACAGGCCGAAACTGTGAGTTGTCTTTCCGGAGCCGGACGTTGCTATGAGCGCTATGCCGCGGCCCGAGAAGTCTATGCAGGAACCGTGAACGGAAAAGCGGCTGTGTATCGACACGTATTCCTCCAGGAAGTCTGCCGCGACGCCCAGTGCGAAGCTCTTCACCCAGCCGTAATAGTCTGCATTAATTATGAAGCACGTCTTTGATGCAGGCTCGTATAGCACGCGCACTTCCGGATTCTCGTCCTTTATTGCGACGATCCTGCCATGCGGTCTTATGTCGTCACTCATGTAGAAGAAGTTGTCCTCCCACATTTCCTTGAAGTCCTTGTCATCGGTGAGAAGCTCGATGCATATTCCGTGTATGCTGGCTTTTCTGTCGTGAAGATATTTTGACATCAGTTCCTTGAGAAGCTTGTCCTTCTCCTCCGGACTTATCAACTCATAAGAGTAACTGCCAAATTTTCCCATAAAGATAACCTCGATTTATACAGATATAATTTTTATTCTAAATGCCTGTAAAGTGGTTCCCCAGTTCTTGGATCCTCAAATCTTTCATATCTAACAGTATGACGTCGAGGAGCTTCTGCCGATCCAGTAGTCTCCCGGCCAGTTGCAACGTACCTATCGCACATAGGTGGCAAATCCAGAGAACCAAAACATGAACGACTCTTTATTCCAACCATTCTTTCAAATTTCAAAGCGTCAAGAATTCCGTCTACCGTTGGCATTACCTTGCGCCTGTTGCTTCTCTTTCTATGCGTTCTTTTTCTTTTATTGCGAAGCTCTCCTGACTGTTTTTTGCGGCCGCCATTAGCTCATCAGCGAGCGCCTCTGCAAGGCCCTTTTTCTTGTTGAACGACTTCCTGTATGCCGATTGCGCGAAGAAGCGCAGCGACTTGTCAACGCGCCTCTGCGGAGCCGTTATGACTGCTTCACGTGCCATTATGCTTCCCATCTGGAATGAAATGACCTCTTCACGAAGCGCAGAGTTCTCTATCGCTTTTACAAGTATTTCAATAGGATTCTTGTTTTCTTTTTTCTCTATCATTTCCAGCGCCCTTTCAACAACTTTTAATATTGTTGTCAAATTGCCGCCAAACTTGCCGGAAGTCAGTTTGTGCTTTTTGCCTGTGTGACCGGAAACCGACATCTTCAGCGCCAGCCGCTCCACTATATGCATCTTCGATTTATGGAATCTTCCCCGCTGGACTCCTGCCGACCTTGGAAGAATCTTCGGTTCTAGGTTTATGTACGTCTTCAGACTTGGATCGTTCACTGCGACGTTCGAGTCCCATCTACCGAAAAGTTTGAAATCAAAATGAGTTTTTTCACGCTTTCTTACATGCTTTACAGGTTTCCTTCTTGCAGGTGGTCTTGGAGGGCCCCTTGGACCTCTTCTTTCATCGTCTTCTCTGTC
>DATDXH010000029.1:0-5565 GCA_035289405.1 archaeon
CTATTCTTCAACTCTAGGCGCAAGAATGAATCCCAGCTGCATCTTTCCCGGCACCTCGAACTGTAGCCTCATCGGGTAGTCGTTGGCCATCGCTATCTTGACGTCCGGCGACAGCTTCTTGGCTTTCACTATCTTCTTCAGGTAGTCCAGCGAGTATCTGGCACGCACGGGCTCGTTCATGTCGGCTATTTTGAGTCCGCCCTCGCCTTTCATTAAGTCGAGCTGGGTAAAGGACGAGTCGCTCTCCCCTTTCATCGTGAGCTGGTCTTTTCTTACGGTAAATATCACAGAATCCGTTATCAATTCGGCATCTTCTATGCCGCTGCTTAGCACTTCACTGCTTAGCGAGAGGGATGCGCGGAAATCCAGCTTGTCTATCGGCGGCGTCTCTTCTCTTGAAATGTCTATAAGCGGCAAAACGAAACGCCTTGTCGAGCTGCCCTTTAGCGTAATGTCAAGCTTACCCTCGTTGAGCTTTATCGTCAGCACATCGTTCTCAGCTGCGCGCTTGAGTATTTGCAGCAGGTTTTGCAGGTTTAGCCCTATCCTCGTGTCCTCCGTATATTTATATTCCTTGAAAACATCCCTTGCCAGATAGAAGTCAACAACAACGACCACGGCACGGTCCGAGGCAATCAATTGCATGCCGTATTCCTTGATGTGCAACTCCGTCTCGTCTATGAGCTCCGCAACGGTCGCTATACTGTCCCTCAATAAACCAATATCTTCCAGTTTAGCCTCGAACATATGTTTAGTCTCTTGCATCTACTCACCGTAAACCTTTTTATAAAGACCCATATCAAGCGCGTTTTTTACCTGCACTATCTCGCCTCGAAGCTCGTAACCGTCTTCCAGCGGCAATACTCGCGCAAATACGCATACAACGTCATCTATTTCACAATTGCCATCGGTGACTATCTGCGCTGTGGATGAGCCGTCGTCGACAACGACAGTGCCATCGTGCTTGTCTATGACACGTCCTAGAATACGTATGCGCACATCCTTTTCAGGATTTATGTCGATTATCCTTTTTTGCAAAGCAGCAAGACGGTGGTACTGATTTTCATTCATACTCAAAAGATGCAGAGAAATTATTTAAAACAAGTTTGATTCACACTAAAACAAGCTAAGCTGCGTGTCCGCAGATTTTTCGCTTGGCCGCCCTTCACGTCTTCGGTAAATAGCAGCCACCTGTCTGTCAGGCATCGGTGCAAGATTTTTAGCATCTACAATACTCATAACTGCACGCCTCATTTCAGTCATAGAAAGTGGCACTTGTCGCTGTGGTTCGGCCGCACTGGTGTCGAATCTGTCGTAGATTCTTACATCCTGGCTGTAGTCCCGTCTGTTTGTCCTTGGATTACATGATACAAGGCCGTCAATGCCATACTTGTCTAGTAGCCTATGATAAAGTAAACGTCCCTTTTCTTCACCCATATATTTGAAAATTTTATTTGTGAGTACGCCTTCCGGTGAAGTAGAAGTACCCCTCTTGTCAATCTCAGGAACGAAATTCAATTCTGGAACGTCTAACAACACGTACGACCTTCTAAGCGGTTTTGTCATGTTAATCGGTTTTTTCGCCATATCCACACCCTATACATTATAGTTACTCCAAAGTAGTATATAAACATGAGCCATTTATATAGCAACCCAGTCAGAGAAAATATTCGCCGTTGATCTTTATCGGCACGAGGCTCATGTGGCCGCCGCAATTGGGGCATTTCTCGTTGCCGTAGTTTGTTTCTTTCGTGAAGCTGCATCTCTGGCAGGTTGATTTTGATTTCATCAAGCAGGAATATTACCTGACCTAATATTAATAATAAATTATTTTCACAAAAACATTATTATCTGAGGATGCAGACAAAATTTTAGGTAAATTAAAAAATACAAGAAACACAATCCCTGACTATTCGTCGTCTTCGAGGCCGTCTCCCCCGCCTTCTTCGTCGTCTTCGTCGTCTCCGTCAAAGTCGTCGTCATTATCTTCGTATTTCATTTTCACTAATTTTTCACCCCTTTCATTTTCAAACACCGATAGGTGCTGAAAGGAATGCCAAACATTGACGCACAATATCCAGCATTTCATCTTGTTGAAAGTTGTTTCTTCATTCTGAGTACCAAGTATTTAAAGCTTCTACCTGGAACAGGCTTCGACAAAACCGAAGAAAAGAGGGCTTGGGTCTTCCAGAGTGCTTCTGAATTCTGGGTGTGCCTGCGTTCCGACAAAGAATTTATGGTTTGGAAGCTCCCCGAATTCCATCAGCTTCGCGCCGTCAAGCCTGTTGTGATGTCCGGAAAAAACAAATCCCGCTTCTTCCAGCTTTTTAATGTATTCAGGATTGACTTCGTACCTGTGCCTGTGCCTTTCGAATATAACGTCACTGCCGCTTGGCGCTCCTATCCTGAATGTTTCGCCCTTGGCCTTCAGAGCCAGCAATTTTTCTGCGTCTTTTTTGGTCCTTCCGGTTCTTGTATAAAGATCAAAAACCTTTGTCATATTTTTTAGCACGGCAGAGTACGTCCCGAGCCTCATTGTCCCGCCGTACTTGCTCTCGGCCATCAGTTCCTTCTGCGTGGGCAGTATGTCTATTACCGGATATGGTGTGTTTGGGTTTATTTCTTTGCTGTTCGCACCCTGCAAACCACATACATTGCGTGCGTACTCCACGACAGCCAGTTGCAGTCCGTAGCACAGCCCAAGAAACGGAATATTATTTTCTCTGGCGTATTTTATTGCAGCTATTTTGCCCTCAACGCCGCTCCCGCCGAACCCTCCCGGTACAACTATGCCATTATATTCGCGGAGTTTTGAAAGCGAGGCAGCGTCGTGCTCGAACTGTTTTGCGTCGACCCAGTGTATTTCTACGCCGACACCAAGATTTGCCCCTGCGTGTTTCAGCGCCTCGTTGACTGATATGTACGAGTCTGTAAGAGAGAAATTGCCTATGTCTATATATTTTCCGACCATCGCAACTTTGACTATTTTCTTCGGATTTTCTACTTTTTCGACAAGCTGCTTCCATTTTGACCAGTCCGGAGTCTTTTTTGGTTCTACCCTCATGCGCTTGAGTATTTTTTCCCCCAGATTTTCATTTTCAAAATTAATCGGAACGCTGTAGATTGTTTTTATGTCAGGCGCGGATATTATGTGGTCCGCCCTCACGTTTGCATTTTCCTGTATCTTCTTCTTTCTTACGTCGTCGAGAGGCTTGTTTGCCCGGCACAATACGAAATCGGGAAATATTCCTGTCTCGTTGAGCATGTGTATGGCCTGTTGTGTCGGTTTTGTTTTCATCTCGCCTATATTGTCAGGCACAGGCATATACGAGACAAGTATGTGCGCCACGTTTTCCCAGCCCATCTCAAGCTCCAGGCTCTTTGTAGCGAATAAGTAGGGCATGTTCTGGTAGTCGCCTATAGTCCCGCCAACTTCCACAAGAACAAAATCGTACTGGCCAGAATCGGACGACGCACCATGTGCGTCAATCTGTGGCGGCTTTTTTGACGCTTCCATTATTCTTCTCTTTATTTCGTTGGGAACTTCCGGTATTACTTCCACTGTCTTTCCAAGATACTCACCGCGCCGCTCTTTGTCAATGAGCTCCTTGTATATCTGGCCTGTCGTCATGTTGTTTCTTTTCGGTATGTCATACCCAAGAAATCTTTCGTAGTTTCCAAGGTCCTGGTCTATTTCGCCGCCGTCGTCCGTAACCCAGACCTCGCCGTGCTCAGTCGGCCGCAGCGTGCCGGCGTCATAATTAATATAAGGGTCTATCTTCACCGCAGTGGTAGAGAATCCGTACTGCTGCAGAATCTTGCCGATGGAAGCGGTTGCGATTCCTTTTCCCACGCCGGATATTACACCACCCACCACGACAATAATTTTCATCAATGCAAAAATTGAAATGAAACTATAAAAAGCGTTTCAATAAATTTTTTCGCATTACGAATAAAAAATCTATAAATAATCGCTGTTACTAATTAGTTCATACCCAATTAGAAAGGTTTTTTCTTTTACGTAGTGAAGATCTTTGAAACTTCGCATTCCACTGTTTTCAAACAGTGGTAAAATAGGGAATGCGAATTGCTCAAGGACTCACCAATTTCAACATGAGAAGGAACTTCGTTCCTTCTGTGCAGAAGGACTAATGTCCTTCTTGCATGCCACTGCATTTATGCAGTGGTCCTTGACAAATGTGTGCAACTTTTAGAAATTATTGAAACTTTCCAGTCAGTTAGCTATATATACTACTTCAACATATAGGTTACATTACGTAGTTCTCAGATCGGTGGTTGCGAAGTGGCGAAAAAAAAGAAAAGCAAGTATGTAAAAACTCATATAGAAACCTGGAAGTGTAAAGATTGCAGCTTTGAATGGTCATACAGGACTATCAAGTGCCCTCTCTGTTACACCGCAGGCATGATAAAAATAGTTTAGTAGTTTTTTGATTTTTATTTCATAATATTTTCATAGTTCTTCGTTTATCCACGCGTTCAGTTTTATTATAGGCACGATAATGATTCCGTCCGCAGTTTCTATGCCGTCGTCGATAAGCGTTACGATCAAAGGGACAATTTTTTCTTGGTGAACCTGCGCGTAAAGCCCGCACCGCTCCAGATGCTTTCTTGCGGCCGGCCCGACGTTCATCCGCTGTTTTCCTTTCCACTTCTTGCACTCGACAAGATATGTTGTGCCGTATCTTTTTGCTATGACGTCAAACTGCCTTTTCTGCAGCCCGTCCTTGACTATTATGTTCTCCGCGGTCATGAAACCGTTCTGCTCGAAAATGAACGCGACAAGCTTTTCAAAATACTGCCACTTGACTGCGGAGGATATTTTGTCTAGGTCCTGCACAGAGTTGATAGGAAATTGCATGAATTTAATTGTTAGTGTCAATGAATAAAAATGGAGTTTCTTGACATAATAGACGACAACGACGATGTAATCGGAAGCGCTTCTAGAGATGAAATATATGAAAAAAGACTACTTCACCGCATTGTTCATGTCTTTGTTTTTCGCGGCGACAAGATGGCCCTTCAACTGCGCAGCGAGGAGGCAAGCTATCTTCCGCTCCACTGGTGCACCGCCGCAGCCGGCCACGTCAGCGCCGGCGAGACATGCGAAGAAGCGGCATTAAGGGAATTGGAGGAAGAAACAAAAGTCAGGCTTCCAATAGAATTTTTAGGGAATTTTTTTGTAAGTGATATAGGAATTAAAAAACTACTTGTATCATTTACAGCAAACTTTGACGGTGATCTTGAGGCAGGAGACAAAGTAAAGAAAATAAAATTCTTTTCAATAGATGAAATAAATATCTGCGGCTTAAAAGCCGCAGTATTTTTGCACGAATGGAAGTAAAATATACGTCCTGAAGGACGGGGTATTAAACCCATTCGATGCAATAAAAAAGATGATACGAGAAGGAGAAAAATTTCATCCCGAACTTCTATTTTTACTGGAAAGGCATTTCAGGTTTTGATAATAAATGACTTTCAATCAAAGATCCTTGAGAAAATTATAATTTTTCTTCAATGTACGGAAAAGAAAATCCACTAGCATGT
>DATDXH010000030.1:0-2088 GCA_035289405.1 archaeon
TCGCCACCGAAGCTAAATCCCGCAGGCAAGTTGTAGTTTTGCATTGAAGAGCCTCCGGCATGCGCAGCTTTTGTTTCCGGGACCCAAACCTTGAATATCTTTTTTTCGTAATCTGTAAAAGTATTGACAATATCTGTTATCTTTGTCTTCAGTATATCAGGCATCCCAAAGCCGCACTGGAAAGTCCATTCTACTGTTCTTTTCTCGGCGTCAAGGCAGTAAAAGAAAGTGTCAGCAGAACCAAAATAAATTTTGTTGCCTGCTATCAGGGGCTCTGCAACTATAGGCCCGCCTGTTAGAAAATCCCAAAGTTTTTCACCGTTGGTCGATAAACAATATATTTTCTGGTCCCAAGAATTGACATAAACCCTGTCGTCTTTTAATGCAACACCGCCAGTTATCATTCCACCAGTTCTAAAGTTCCATTTTTGTCTTCCCGTAGCAGCGTCTACTGCGTATATGTGGCCCGTAATACTACCAACATAAACTGTACCGTTATCCCCTGTGACTATAGTAAAGAAAGAGCTTCCACAGTTAAATTTCCATATAACTTCTCCTTTCTGGTTTAGAGCGTATAGATTGTTGTCAGCAGACGCAGAATAAAGTACTGGATTTTCGGCTTTCGGTATCGCATCCCAACTGCGCTTTTTGGATCTTCTCAAAAGTTGAATGAAAAGCTTATTTTCTCCGAATTTCTATAATCATAAGGTGTGGTCATAAACCACTGTAAGGCGATCTTATGACCACTTGTCCTAAATGTGGAACATTCAGAACATGGAAATATGGTATTCGAAAGAATAAAAGAGGGGGTTTTCAGAAATTTCGATGCAAATCGTGCGGATACCAGTTCATAGACGACGATTTTCTTGGGATGCAGACGCCAAAGGAAGTTGTCGCGTTTGCTATAAGGCTGTGGATCAAAGGTTTATCACCTGCTTCTATCATCGAAGAAATAAGAATGGTCTACAAGATTGACAGGTCAGAAACATGCGTGTATTACTGGGTTGAGAAATATCAGCCTCTATTCGAGGCTGTCAACAACATGTTGCTTTACGGCATATCGAAGCGTCTTCACTGGGATTACACATATCTCAAAATCAACGGAGAAGACGCTTATTTGTGGGCTTTGAAGTGTCCTGATACGAAGCTGGTTGTCGGATGGATAATCACGGCAACAAGAAATCTCGAGGATGCGAAAGCTTCGCTGCGCGAAGCTAAGAGGCATTTTCCTGTTTCTTACCAGATTGAAGAAATCGTGTCAGATGGAGAACAAAGCTTTCCGCGTGCGATATGGGAAGTGTTTGATCATGAGGTAGAGCACTACCGATACAAAGGTTTTGTCGACAAGAAAAACAACAACATGATTGAAACTTTATGGCGACTCAAAGACAACATACCTACGTTCAGAACGTTGAAGCAAGCAAATAACTTTTTCACGATATGGGTTGCGATGTACAACATGAAAAAATCCAGACAAGTCTCAGAAAGCAGAGAAGTTTACAAACTGATGAAAACAATAGAAATTTGCCCAGAAACTACCATTCAAGTTTTATGATGTTCCCGCTTTTTTAATGTAAATAACGCTTTATTATCAGAAAATATAAGAGGTGTGCTTACGTTGTGGCCAGCCCCGAATTTCCATTTCAATTTACCATTCATGTCTAGAGCATAAATGTGCTTATCGAAAGAGCTTATGAAAATTGTTTCATTTACCAATGTTGGGGAAGTAAAGATCCCATTACCCGTCACGAATTTCCACAATTCCTCACCCTGCTCGGAAAGGCAAAAAAATGTTTTTCCGGCTGCAATAAAAATCTTATCGACTACGCCTGTTGGATATGAAACGATTATATCTCCAAGATGTTTTTTCCATATTAACTTGCCAGTCAAATCCAGGCAATAGAAATGCTCGTCATGGGATCCAAAATATACGCGTTTATTATGGACAAGAGGCGCGGTCATGGCCGGCGCGCCTGTCTTGAATTTCCATATCATTTCTCCTGTTTCTGCATCCAAGGCGTATACATGAGTATCCAGAGATGAAAAATATACGACTCCATCATGAAAACCCGGCATGGCTGCTATACT
>DATDXH010000031.1:0-2786 GCA_035289405.1 archaeon
CACCCGTTCCAGAAAGGGAAGAAAATATACGAAGTCACAACTTCTACTGGCAGGAAAATAAAGGTAACTGACTACCATTCGCTATTCGCACTTAAGGATGGAAAGATAGCTGACGTGAAGACGGCTGACGTAACGCCAGACACGTACCTGGCTATTCCATCAATATTGCCTGCGCCGGAAACGTACCGAGAAATAGATATACTGAAGGAGCTTGATGACAGTGATGAATTGAATGTAAGAAGCAAGCAGATAAGGGAGTTTGTTAAGATTATTGGAGTAAAGAGAGCAGCAAAAATCCTTGGTGTTACGGAAAAATATGTTTACGATATTTATGGAAAGAACGTATGCATAAGCATAAAAGATTTTGTCAAACTTTCAGGGGAAAGTAAAATACCTATCGATAAACCGTCTGTGACTGTAGTTGCAAAACAGAATGCCGGCTCATTGCCGTATAAAATATTATTAGACGATGACATGGCTACTGTCATCGGGCTGTTTTTGGCGGAAGGCTCGTATACTACAAAAGATGCAATAAGAATAATCAATGAGTTGCCAGAGTCGAAAGAGGTCGTAAAGAGATTCTGCAGCAAATACGGGATAAAATTGACAGAATATCAGGACGACATGCTGCTCAATTCAAAGCCCTTGAAGATCGTGTTTGAAAAAATACTCGGCATTCGGACAGGCGCAGAAAACAAGGAAATAACCCCTAAGCTCATGTCTATGCCGCTGCCGCTGATAAAAGCAATGCTGCGCGGGTACTTCACAGGCGACGGTTCTGTATACCCGCCAACATACAAAAGCAACAAAATTACGTACACTAAGGCGCACACAATCGAAGGCAGCACACATAGCAAGAAGCTTGCGAACAGCCTCATGTATACGCTGCTTTATTTTGGTATTGTTGCAAAATGCAGCACTAAGATAGAGAAATACAACGGGAAGCTATGCTATCGCGTGCTCATACAGAGCCCCGAAGGATTCGCTAAATTCTCCGAAATAGGTTTCCTTGACGACAAAAGGAACGAAAGGATAGCGAATTACTTAAGCTCTAAAAAATTTGACAAGACACAGAAAATACCAATTTGGCCAGAACTCCGCGGAATGATAAAATCCAATCAAAGGCTTCGTGCATGGTCTGATTCCAAGACAATAGGAAAAGAAATACTGAAAAACGAATTGACAAAAATTGACCCGAAGAAAGAAATATATCCAGATGCATGGAATGTCATTGACTCTGATATAGTCTGGGACAAAGTACGCGAGATGAAAGAAGTCGAGTACAGCGGCAACGTATACGACGTTTCTGTAAACCCGAATGAAAATTTCGTAGCGGGCTTCGGCGGACTATTTGCCCACAACAGTGAAGAAAATTTAAGAAAGATATTCGAGCAGGCCGAGAAAAATGCGCCGAGCATCGTATTTATCGACGAGATAGATTCTATCGCGCCGAAAAGAGAAGAGGTGAAGGGCGAAGTAGAAAAGAGAGTGGTCAGTCAGCTGCTAACGCTGCTGGACGGATTGAAATCCCGCGGCAAGGTAATAGTTATCGGCGCGACGAACATACCTAACGCGCTTGATCCTGCTCTAAGAAGGCCGGGCAGGTTTGACAGGGAAATAGAATTAGGCGTGCCGAACAAGGACGGGCGCAAGGAGATTCTACAGATACATACGCGAGGCATGCCGCTGGAGAAAACGGTTGACATCAATCACCTTGCCGAAATCACTTATGGCTATGTCGGCGCTGATATCACTGCGCTTTGCAAAGAAGCCGCGATGCACGCACTGAGACGTGTGCTCGAAGAAAATAAAATGGATATAGGCTCGATAAAAGGAGACAGGCCAATATCTCAGGACATACTCAAGAAGCTGATGGTTACAAAAGAGGACTTTGAGTACGCGTTGAAGATGGTGGGACCGTCAGCGATGAGAGAAGTGCTGATAGAAATACCGAAAGTCAGGTGGGAAGACATAGGCGGATTGGAAGATGTAAAGAAATCTATGAAGGAAGTTGTTGAGTGGCCTCTCAAATATCCGGACAGTTTCAAGCGCCTTGGCATTAAACCACCTACTGGCGTGCTGCTGTTCGGACCGCCTGGGTGTGGCAAGACGCTACTTGCGAAAGCTGTAGCGAACGAATCCGGCGCTAATTTTATTTCCGTGAAAGGACCCGAGTTGCTTTCAATGTGGGTCGGGGAATCTGAAAAACACATACGCGACGTATTTAGAAGAGCGAAGCAGGTAGCGCCGGCAATAATATTCTTTGACGAAGTAGACGCGCTTGTGCCGCGCCGTGGGATGAGCCATGGCGATAACGTGTCGGAACGCGTTGTCTCACAGCTATTGGCAGAGATATCTGGATTGGAGGATCTTCATGATGTTGTTGTTATAGCGGCAACAAACAGGCCTGATATAGTGGATCCTGCACTTCTCAGACCTGGCCGTTTTGACAGACAAATACTAGTGCCGACGCCTGACGAGAAGACAAGACTTGCAGTGTTGAACGTGCATACGCATGATATGCCACTAGCAGACGACATAGACCTGAAGAGAATGGCGAAAGAGGCTGCTGGTTATTCAGGCGCTGATCTAGAGGCGCTTGTACGCGAAGCAGGCTTGAATGCAATGAGACGCGACACAGAAGTGCAAACGGTTACAAGACATGATTTTGAAAAAGCCCTAAAGGAAATACGTCCATCTGTAAGCGAGGAAATGAACCAGTTTTACGAAAGCATACTAAAGAAAAGAAAATCACAGGTCATAGAAGAAGAAGTCAACTACACAGG
>DATDXH010000032.1:0-4780 GCA_035289405.1 archaeon
GACGTTGGAAGCCAATACAGGTCTGTGATATTTTATCATGATCAAAAGCAAAAGGAATTAGCAGAGGCCTCGCTAGCAAAAGAACAAAAAATTCATGCGAAACCGATAGCAACAAAAATAGTGAAGGCGTCCAAGTTCTGGCCCGCCGAGGAATACCATCAGGACTATTACGGAAAGCACAATATCGCCGGCTGTGGAATTAGATAAATACTTTGTTTATTTTGTCTTGTGTGCAAATTCATAAACTTCTTCCATTAATTTCTCACGGCTCTCAAATTCTCCAAGGCGCTCCGAGAGCGATTTTAGCGTCAGCTTTTTGGCCTTCAGGAATTTAATCAGCATGGTAGGCGTGAATCTCTTCTTTTCAGGAGTGCGCGGCGGGATCATGTTTTTCATTGTCACGTAAAAGAATATGGCCGTCGCAACATCCCTAGCTGTTGCTCTCTTTACCTGTTTTTTAATTTCTTCTGCGAACTCCTCGGCCTTTTTCATGAAATATTTGTCGTCCTCGTAAAACTGGTAGTAGCCATAGACCTCGTTTATGAAGTTCTTAGTCTGATAGCTTGGCGGGCAAAAATCATCAGCGTAGCCCATTGAATGCAGCCAGATTATTATTTTTGTATATTTTATGTTGGAGACGTCCTCATCCTTTGCCAAATCCTCTATGAACTCCCACGTGAGCTCCTTTGTCGAGAGCAATCTGTCCAGAGTTTCGGGCTTGATGTCGTTCTTCACAAAAAAGCGTGCGCTGCCTTTTATGGAGGCGCCAACCCTGAATATTTCTTTTTTGAAATCTTTAAGCATTTCTAGTATATCTTCGTCTTTTATTCTCTTGGTGCGTTCGTCCAATATTTTTTCAACAGCCTCGCGCCAGTCTTCGCCGTCTGTCTTCCTGACGTGGTCCAGCCCAAGTTGCGGACGGAGCATATTTATCAGGAAATTTATCTCTGGCTCCGAGCGCTTGCCACCCATGAAAACTATCTTCAATAACTTCTCCCACATTTCCTCTACGTTTTTTGGTTTTGGAGGCTGCTCTTTCATAGCAAGCCTTACAAGATCCGTGAAACCCTTTGGCGGTTGCATCCTAGAGAATTGTCTTTAGGCTTTATAACTCTACAAGGAAATCACATCTTCCTTATATCCCACGACTAACTCGAAGTTAAGCGAAGCTTAACTTGAGTCGCCAAAAGACTTTGAAAAAGTCTTTTGTACGAAGTCGTGTGTTTTCAATGAATCTAAGATAATCATTATATTAGCTCCTTGTGAGTTGTATGTAAACCCCACAAACATGTCTAGATTCTCTGTGGGGTTTACTATAAGAATTAATGTCCCATAAGTTGTATAATGTCGTTACTTGATTTGAAAAAGATGGTAATAAATGAGCTCATGAACCAGATAGAAGACAAAAAAGAGCTAGGAAAGGAGTTCAATCTTACGGAAGGGCAGATTAACGCACTTATAGAGAAAATGCTAGACAAGTGGCTTAACAATACAGATTTCGTGGTAATGATCGCAACTGCACTCGGTTTGTCGATGCCGCGCAAGACGAAAGACAGATCGTCTCGCTATATTGGATAAAATTAACATTAATTTTTGGCTTCTTCATAATCTTTAATAGTATCTGATGCTATCTAATTACAGGTGAGCCCTATGGAGAGTATTTACCCTGAACTCAAGAAAATAGAAAATGAACTGAAGGAGATAAAGATGATGCTGAAAACGGAGAGGAAGCCCGTGAAGCTTGGCGGTATGTTGAAAGGCGCAAAAATAACTGAAAAAGACATAAAAGCCGCTAAAAAATCTCTACTGAAACGGGATTAAGATGTATGTTACAGATACTCACAGCCTTGTATGGCATCTCCAGCACGATGAAAATCTCAGCGACAGGGTAAAGTCTATTTTTGAGACATGCGACAACGAGAAGGAAACTATAATTATTCCATCTATTGTTCTCATTGAATCAATATTCGTATGCGAGAAAAGAAAGATTGACATGAAATTCCAGCAAATACTCGAGAAGCTAAAAGAAGCTTCCAATTACCGTATTTACCCATTGGACGAGGATGTGGTCTCCGAATGCGCCAGAATTAACATGAAAGAGCCACACGACAGGATAATTGTAGCGACTTCAAAACTGCTTAATGCTCCACTTATTACGAATGACAAGAAAATTAAAGAATCGAAGTTTGTAGAGACGATTTGGTGAACACGTGATCGGTATGGAAGACGAAGAAATACCAATGTACTGCAATGAATGCGGCCGCAAGATGAAGAAGCGGACAGTGAAGAATCCGTCGGGTTCCTGGGACACTTGGGACTGCCCGTTCTGCCACCCGTGAATTAAGTAAGTTCACTAATTTTTGTAATATATTCTTTTTGACTGGAAGCTACTTTTTCTTCCTAAGAAAAAGGAGTTTACCATAGGTCCATCAGAGTTACTTTCATTTCGGTCTTGTCATCTTTGATTATCTTAAGTCTCGCGGCGTTCATAAAAGGTTTGTAGTCGCGACTGTTTATTATGTCGATTGCCTTTTGCCTGAGGAAATCTGTGTCAAGGCTTTCAGGCTCTTCAATTATGCCCGCAGTTATCCAGTCATATCCACCGAACATAGCGTTGGCGGGTCCCCATACCTGCACAAGAACTGATAGCATTCAAATAGTTGTGTTAGAATGTTTATAAATTATGAAAATAGCAGTCATATTTGTGAACGGTTTGGAGAAGGACCCGTCCAACCTTATCAAGGTGACGTCAGCCGCGGTGATCGGCGCATACGGGAAACTGGGCGGTCTGTTCTCGAAAAAACCGAAAGATGTCGAGATAGTGCCAGTGCAAGTGATTGATGTGCAGACACTCTGGGGACTCTGGTACAATGCAGAAAAATTCGGCCTTAACCACTTTCTTACGGGCGACAAGAACAACCTCGACCCCATGAAAAGCGCGCTTGCCATAGGGCCTGAAGAAGGTGAAAAACTGAATAAACTGTCGGCAAATCTCAGATTATTCTGAAACAAGTGATTGAATATGGCAGACTTCAAGGAAATGCAGGCAAGCCACAAGGGCTTCGTGGAAAAGAGGACGTGGCACAAGATCAAATGGACCACCGGAGATCACAAGGGCAAATTTGATCTTTTTGACGATGAGGACCTTGCGAAGCACAAGGATTCCGTGCATGTGGTCGAGACATTCAAGACGGACATGTGCACGACAGGCGTTACATTCGGATTCGGCCGCACGAGCGAAGAACATGTAGATAAATGGATCAGGGAAAACAAGCGATGAATTTTTAATCATTCTGACCAACTACTTCTATGCAAATACCGGAAAAGCTCAAGCTGCGGTTGGAGAAACTCGGCCTGGACGAAAGCATCTACGACCAGCGTACCAGAAAATGCATACTCTCCAAGAAGCCGCTGGACCTTGAGCAGGTGCCTTGGTACGGTCACGCGTACTTTATTAACGACACATTTGAAAAGAAAGACGAATTCATTTTCGATCCTGTCTCGCTTGTGCCGTGCATTGCACTGGAGTCGGAAAAGCAGGACCGCATACTGGACATGTGCGCTGCGCCGGGCACGAAGACATTCATACTCTCGTTTCTTACCGATAACGAAGCGCATATTGTTGCTAATGACATCAATAAATACAGGGTAAAACGGCTCAAATCTATCGTAAACAAATACGGTCTCAGCGTCGAAGTGCTAAATAAATCGGGCCGCATGCTGGAAGGCGCATTTGATAAAATCCTGCTTGATGCGCCGTGCAGCGGTGAAGGCATGGTCAACAAAAAGAAGAAACTGTTCGAACACTGGTCTGAGAAAAATGTCAAACTACTAGCGAAAAAACAGAAGAAGTTGATCCTGCATGCGTTTGATATGCTGGAAAAGGGCGGCACGCTTGTATATTCGACATGTACATTCGGGCCCGAGGAGAACGAGGCGGTTATCGACGCTTTGCTAAGCAAACATAAGGATGCCAAACTAGCCGAAATAAACGTAAAAATTATTCATGCAGTTGGTCTTACCGAATGGAACGGTGAGAAATATGACCCCAGCTTATCACAATGTTTACGCATTTACCCGCAGCACAACAAAACAGGCGGTTTTTTCGTCGCAAAAATATGGAAAATGTAAGGCTTTTATCTCTTTCGGAAAAGTATTCTTATGGTAGAAATATTAAAACGTTGGGTATTCAACGCTTACATCCAAGGTATACGAGATTTGACCAGCCTGGGAAGCACTGAGGTCACCGTGAATCTTGCGCAGAACGGACACGGCAGACGCGTCAGGAGCAACCGTGTCTTGCAATTCAATTACGAAGCCAGAACAAGAGGAGCTGATATGGTGGTCCAAGACTCGAGGCCGTTTGCCGCACTGGCCGCGTACACGTCCGCACTATTCGGTTCGCCGGCTTCGTATACCGTTCATGTCGACTTTTACCGGGAAAATCAACCTTAAATTTCTCGCTGTTTCTATATTCGAGCATGTCACAAATCCTCGACGAGAAGTATGAGCACGACCATGCCGCCCGCAAGACGTTCAAGCTCAGAATAATATACAACAAGAAGGGCTGCCTTTCCTCCGGTCACTGCCTGCTTTCGGATCCGTACGACTTCAAGCTTGACGACGAATTCAAAGCTATACTCACGGACAGCAAGGAAGGCGAGGGCTTACAGAAGGGCGTATTCTTCAAGGACATAGAGACGACGGAGCCTCACCTTATAATGAACGCGGCAAAAACATGCACGCCGAAGGTAATAGCTGTTATCGACCTTGAGACTGG
>DATDXH010000033.1:0-2272 GCA_035289405.1 archaeon
TTTTTTTGCTTCAGAAAAGTCCCACGGCAGCCTGTCGCTTATCTCAAAACCGTCCACATAAGATTTTACGTCGGGTTTTGCAGAGCGCAGGCCTTTATCTTTGTCGGTCATAAAAATCAAATAACGTTTGGTTGATAAGTACTAAAAGTTCTTTTTGTGGTTGAAAATCTATTTACGATAGCTCCTAAAATTTAAATGTGCATCATTTCTACGCAAAAAACTAAGGAAACCATTATACTCTGTTCTGTTATCAGGCGCTATATTGAACATTCTTGCCAATAACTTATAGTTGCCTTTTGTTTTTTTCAGACCAATATCTACTAGGGCCCTGAGAACTGACTTGTCAATATAATGATTATTGTACGGTACACGAACAACATCCCAGAATGACGCTCTCTCGTCTACAATGTTCCTGTAAAGTTCATCGGCAACAATATAAGACAGTCGCTGTGTCTCAGGCACATTTGGGCTAATTTTGCCGGCTTCTTCTTTTCTTTCCATGATTTTTTCTGCAATAATATCATGTGTTAAAACACTGTTGGTCGAATCTATACATGCGCGTTCCAGAACAACCTGCAGGTCTCTGACATTACCCGGCCAGTTATATTCCATAAGGAGCGGGTGTGTCAAATCATCCAGTGCCACTCTATAGTTATTCTCTCTGTTTAACATTTCAATATACAAAATAGCTATAGGAACTATGTCTTCAGGTCTTTCGCGAAGAGGTACAATGCGAATTATATATCTACCCAGTCTGTAATAGAGGTCCTTCCTAAAATTTGGATCATTATAAATATTTGTGTTGTTGGTCGCTGATAGCACACGTACATTGACCTTAATTTCTTCCCGACCGCCAACCCTTCGAAATCTTTTGTATTCAACTGCCCTGAGAAATTTTGGTTGTGTTTCAGGCGGCATTGCTCCAAGCTCGTCAAGGAATAAAGTACCGCCATTTGCCAATTCAAAAGCTCCCGGCCTGTCATGGGCGCCGGTAAATCCGCCCCTTTCAGAACCAAAAAGCTCGGATTCTACAATTTCTCTGGGAATTGCTCCACAATTGACATCAACAAAAGGCCCTTCGCTATATCTGGATTTTGCATGTATTTGTCTCGCAACCATTTCTTTTCCAGTACCCGTTTCTCCCACAATGAGAACATTTGTGCTCGATTTGGAAACCATATCAATTCTTCTCCTGACATCCCGCATTTGGGGAGATTCACCAACCAGTTCATACTTATCATCGTTACTCATAGCGTGGGATATATCAAAAATCTTTAAAAACAACTAAGGGTAAGCTAATAGCGGCGTTCTTATGGAATTCGATGGATTCGGGCCTGAGAAGATAATACAGGTTTACCATCCCAAGACGGGAATGCGTGGCATACTGGTCATAGACAACACAGCCCTCGGGCCCGGGAAAGGGGGCGTGCGCATGACGCCGTCTGTCAGTGTAGACGAAGTCGCAAAGCTTGCACGCGCAATGACATGGAAATGCGCCCTAGCAGAAATTCCTTTCGGCGGTGCAAAGTCTGGCATAGTAGCCGACACAAAGAAACTGTCGCCGCAGGAAAAAAAGAATATTGTTGCCGCATTCTCAGAGGCACTGAAGCCTGTATGTCCGGATTACTACGTAGCTGCACCTGACATGTACTTCGCAGAAGAGGAAGTACGCACGTTCGTAGAAACGAACGGTTCAATGCGCGCTGCGACGAGCAAGCCGAAAGAAATGGGAGGGCTGCCGCACGAACTTGGATCAACAGGTTTTGGTGTTTTTCATGCCATTAAGACAGCCGCTGAGTACAAGAACATTGATTTGAAAGGTGCTACGTTCGCGGTTGAAGGCTTCGGAAACGTAGGAAAATTTGTTGCAAAGTTCCTAACAGAAGAAGGTGCAAGAATGGTAGGCGCATCGGATTCAAAGGGCGTAATATACAACAAGTACGGCATAGATTTCGAGCGTCTGCTGGAAGTAAAAAAACATCTGGGGTCAGTAACCAATTACACAGAAGGCACAGTGTTGTCAAACAAGGAAATAATAAAAATGGATGTTGATATTCTGGTTCCGGCAGCCGTACCCAACTTAATAATAGCAGGCGACGTTGACAATGTAAAGGCAAAACTTATAGTAGAGGGCTCGAACATACCCATGGATGCCCAGACCGAAATGTTGTTGCACAAGAAGGGCATCACAGTGGTGCCGGACTTTGTCGCAAATGCCGGAGGCGTGATAAGCAGCTACGTGGAGTACATAAATGGCACGGAAAAGGAAATG
>DATDXH010000034.1:0-3545 GCA_035289405.1 archaeon
CCAAACATCATATCAGGCCGCGCCATCACCTGGTTTGTCAGATATATTGCCACATTGTAAGTATCGGCCAGCTTTTGTAGCGCATGCATATGCCTGTTCAGTTTTTGCTGCCGCGGCGCTAATTCACCTCTTCCAGAGTAATCAGAACGGAAGTGACTCATCAACGAATCTACAATTATTAGCTTAATATCATGTTCTTTTACAAGTTCCTTTGCCTTCTCCGCAAGCACGATCTGATGATCGCTGTTATAGGCCTTCGCAATGAATATGTTTTTCAAAACTTTCTTTGGATCAAGACCTTTTGCTATCGCGAGCTGTGTTATTCTCTCCGGCCTGAATGTCGACTCCGTATCAATAAAAATACACCGTCCATTGAGACCACCCTCGCCCTTCGGCAGCTGAACATTCACTGCAAGCTGAAAACCTATTTGACTTTTTCCGCTCCCAAACATACCATAGGCTTCCGTTATAGCCTGTGTTTCTACGCCGCCGCCAAGCAACGCATCAAGGTTTTTTGAACCTGTCGTGATTTTACCAACTTCTTTTCTCTTTTCCTGCAAATCGGCTGCAGTTTTGAATCCCATGTCAAGCTGCGAGCGCGCTGCCTGTACTATTTTTTCAGCAGTAGCAGTGCTTATTTCGCACGCAGCTGAAATTTCACCGGCAGAAGCGGCAGCAACGGATATCAGCTCATTATAACCGGCCTCGCGCAGTTTTTGCGCGCCCTTAGGGCCGATACCAGGAAGATCTTCCAATGTAAGTTCGTCAAGATCCTTTTTCTCTTTAGGTGCCTCAGGTTCCGCTGCACCCTGTAGAGCTTTCATTTCCTCCTCGACTGTCGGTTTTTTCTTGAATCTCGCCATGATTATCACTTTGAGGCATCTGGTGCTAATGGATCTCCATCGCGATGTGTAATATCGTCGTTATCTGGACCTCCCCCACTTCTATAACTAAAGCTATCTGTTGGCTGCAACGGAACTTTGGAGTCTTTTATAAAACCAAGTTCGTCTAAAACACGGAGTGCAGCTTCACCTTTTTGTGTTAGCATAGGATACTCGGCACCCGCTTCTAAAAAGAAATAACCATGATTAGTAAATCTTTGAGCTAGTTCAGAATACGCAGGATATGTAAATAAATCTGGTTTGTCAGTTCTTGTACCTTCTAACAAATTTTTTAGTAGAGTATAATCAACCATTTTTACCACGTCTATTATTCACCCAAATTATTTAATGCCATTTCAATTTCTTGCTTCACATCGACTTCTTTTACATTGCTCACTATAAATTCCAGTCTGTCAAAAAGCTGGTTCCTGCGCGCACGCCCCTCAAATACAAACTCCTTCCCAAGCGGAATTAGCGAAAGAATCGCCTCGAGCTTCTTCTTCCTGTCGAATATCTTTTTCGCATCCTTCGCCGTCATGCCAAGCAGCTTCTCTGCGTTCTCGTTGAAAAACACGATACGGATGCTTCCCGTGCCGTCATCTGCTATGCCGGAGACTATAAGCCCATAGTCCGGCTCTACCGTACCGTGCTCCTCACAATTAAAATCATCACTTTCATTCAGCTTTACCCGCTTTTTGCACTGCGGACATACCTCATAGAACGTATTCGACTCGAAGACCTGAAGGAGCGGCGCCCTTATCTCCCTGTATCCGCCCTCTGTCAGACCTGCAATGTCACAGCGTTCAGATCTGCGCTGCGCCTGCTTTATACTGGTAATTTCCTCATCACTCTTTGCTATCGAACCGTATTTACCTATGCGTATTTCCGGATTACCTAAATTATCCTCTTTTACATAACCGCGAACACGTACGACATTATTAATTTCCAGCCCGGCTATGCCGTTTATCTCGTCATTCCATAGCGAAAGCCGTATTGATCCTGTGGCGTCTGCAATCGTTACATTAGCCACCCGGCCTTTTGCCTTTTCCGTAGAGAACTCCCTGATCGGCGATATCTTTGTTATTTTGCCTACAACATCGACATTCTGCATGCCTGGTATCACGTGAGCTATGTCAAGCCGTTCCTGCTTAATTATTGCAACGTCAAGCTCTTTTGCGACTATATAGGCCGCGCCTTCTTCCGATATTAGATCAGAAAGCTCTGCCCGTTTTTCTTCAATAAGACGCATTACTTCCATTTCATCCAATCCACTCTCAGAAGAAATCTTTTTGACAAGTTCGTGCAACATGCTTTTACTAGCCAGGAAAAATGTTTATAGTTATCCAAGGTCCAAAACTGTAATTCATGCAAATTACCTTGGTAACTATACGCGAGATCTTTTTCAAAGATATCACAGTAAAGGAGAATACAAATTACAGAAAAATTACGAAATAGAACACGAAACGCTAGACGCATGTTATGGTTTTGAAGTAGAATCGCATTACCCCATCAGATGTTAGCTTTCCAGTATCTTCCTTGCTGCGCGTACATCCCTTTTCATCACGGTCCGTCTGCCAGAATGCTCTGAAAGGCGTTTCGCCTCCATAAGCAGTATTTTTGTCCTCTCTTCCAGCACCCTTCCAAGCTCCTCCGCCGCTTTGTCGCCTACACGCTTGGCGCCGGCTCTTTTAATGAGCTTTCGCAGTGGCTGTAGGGTCATTTCCATAACTATCAATTGCCCCCATAATTTATATTGGTTCTATCAGGGCGTAATTATCCTACTGGAACGCTGTGAGAGGTGAATTGTTTACTATAAAGGATCTTTTAAGAATTATATGACATAAAAATTATTCTCCAATTTACTAAATCAGTAAATATACTTAAAGAAATATATGTAGTAAAGAATATTTTATACAATACAGTATTGATTCTGTAACATATATAAAGGGGGAAACGTATATGTTAGATAGTATACATGAGTGCAAAAAACGAGTTGGAAGAACTTTTTTTGAGAAGGAAACCCGTCCGCTTGCTGTTGAACGTAAAAATAGGTGGGAGTCCGAAGTACGTATCAGTTTTGGCCAAGGATACGGATTGCACTTATTCGCATACAGTCAAATTACTGGAGATTTTCAAGGACATGGGCATAGTAGAGTTCGAAAAACAGGGGCGTATAAAATATGTGAAGCTCACAGCGGACGGCGTAGCACTTTCAACAGATTTCGAGGCCGTTTTGCGCAAGTTCGCGAAGCTGGCCCCAAAGAAGAAATAAGAGGCTTAAATCTATTTTGATTATAGTTATTTTATGAGAAAATATCTAAAAACAATACTCCTTACGGGAGCTGTTTTTATTGCATCGACTACAACATCTAATGCACCACCTCGAGCTACACAAAATCATGCGAAACGTTTTTTAGTTAATTATTGGGAAGAAGGTGGATATTATGGCGTACAACCACGATACGATCTTCAGGCAGAAGTAACAGAAGACACAATAAGAAGTTGGGATCGTAAGTTTTCTTCTACTCATATAGAACAAGTATATGAAATCCACGAAAATGGCAGATTGTATCGCGTTCGATAGCCTAAATTCAATTCCTACTTAATTCTGAATGAATTCGTCCTATCTCTGACATAAAAAAGTGCAAAATCACTACGCTCCAA
>DATDXH010000035.1:0-7937 GCA_035289405.1 archaeon
GAATAAATTCGTGACCCCATACTTTATTTTGTATTCCTCAGGTATAAGGTTTTTTGGAATTCCGTCCCCATAGTGCGGCTTTACTTTTATCAGTTCTATTTTTTGATTAGTTGCCTTGAGTATCATTCTTTCTAATTTTGAATTAGGCGCGTTCTGGTTCAAATACCTGTATACTTCTTCGGCCTCTGGTGAGAGCTTGATACATACACGTTTCACAGTTCCATGCCCCTTTCAATTGCTTTTTTCAGGTTTGGATTAGTATTATGTATCCATGTTATGCCCTTCATTGTAACCAGTATCTTATTGCTCTCTTCAAGATATTCAAGAATCACTTTTAGAGTGTTGTGATTTACTTGTTTTGGCAGTTTTCTCTTGAGTTCTGCCACTGTTACCACACTTTCATTCATATTTTTGAGAGTATCTTCTACCATAAGCACTGTATTCAGTGTCGGAGCGTGGTCTATAGATTGTTTTACTAACATATTAATCACTTTTTAATATCAATTAATAACTTATTGATATAAGTATATAAAGCTATGTTTACCTCATTCCTCTTATGCCATTGACCACTGACGGCAGTCTTTTGGTCTTTGAATCGTCGTCCATGTGGCCCTTGTTATGCTCAACTATTAATTTTGCCTTAAGGCTTTTTTGAAAAGCCTTAGCATGGTACATCTTGACGTAAGGGTCGTTGTCCGACTGCACTATTACAAACTTTCCGCAGTGTTTTCGTATTTTGGCCCAGTTTATCGGTTTCGTAAAGAAGTTGCTCAATTCCTTGTAGCCCAGATTGTCAATCCATCCCGCTACCAGTACGCAGCCCCCGATTTTCTGGCCTTTTTTCAGTGATTCAAGGTAGCGCAATATCGTCATACAACCTGCGCTGTGGCCGACCAGGAATGTGTTCTGGGTTGGCGCGCCTATGGACTTGGCCAGATGTCTTACCCAGTCTTTTTCCGTTGGTCGGTCAGTATGGGGCATCTTGAGTATGTCCACTAAGTGACCCTTGCCCTTCAATTCGTTTCCGACATGGTTGTACCAGTCGGCTTTTGGAGTGCCCAACCATCTGTGAACAATGAATACGCGTTTTATATTTGACAGTATCAAATCAACTATCTGGTCTGGGGTCTTGTCGCCGGTGTCTATAACAATTCCGGCTTCTCTTTCCTGGCTGAACGAGTCGAAGCCGTATATCCTTTTCCAGTTGCCGCGCTCGTCTTTTTCCTTTTCATCCAGTTTTTTTGTCGCGTCTTTCAAACTCATTTTATCGCGTTTCGCATATCTCTTAGCCCTTACTGAGTGCGGGGCAGTAAGCCATACATCGTAATTGTAAAGCCCCCTTATCATGTGTATGCCAATTTTTGCGTCTATAACAACGTCCCCACGCTTTGCTACTGTGCGAGCCAGCTTGTCTGATTTTATGTGAAATTTTTTGCTCGAGCCGATTTTCGATGTCCACATGTCCAGACTTCTATCCGTCTCCTTGCGCGCTTTTGACTGGTTCTTGTTATAATCACCCAGGGAGAAATGACGTAGGTTCATTCTTTTGGAAAGAAGTTTCGCCACAGTCGACGACCCACAACCGGGTTTTCCCGATATGACAATTACTGGCATAATATCATTGGTCTTATCGCATTTATAAAAAGAATCTACCATTTGAATTTGTGGATTCTTTGATATAGGAAACCACGAATAATGCCACCGTCTAAAGACAGGTGGTATTCCTATGTGAAGAACCACTGGTCAATATGTTTGGAAAGCAGAGCTTTCCAACATGCCAAAGAATCTTTGATTCTTTGAGCAGACCAGTGGCATCTTGAAGTTTATGAGCCACATTATTACAGTGGTTCTTACACGCCACAAACCATCAGTCAATAGACTGATGGTATTGTTACGTATAAAAGTTGAAAATTTAGTAAAACAATGAAAATAGTTGTCGGCTCAACAAATGACGTTAAAATAAACGCAGTAAAAGAAGCCATTCAGGACTACGATTTTTTATCAAATGCGCAGGTAACAGGGACAAAAATATCCTCCGACGTTTCAGAGCAGCCAAAGAGCCTGGACGAGACTGTAAAGGGTGCAATCAACCGAGCTACAATGGCCTTCCAAAACTGTGATTACAGTGTAGGAATAGAAAACGGATTGATGAAAGTCCCTAGCACGAAGACAGGCTACATGGATATTACCGTATGTGTAATCTACGATGGAAAGCACTTTCACATGGGACTTTCTTCGGCGTTCGAGTATCCAAAAGAAATGACCCGCCTGGTTTTCGAAGAAGGTTTGGATATAGATCAGGCCGCGCAAAAAACTGGCATAACAAAAAATCCGGATGTTGGAAACTCAGAAGGCATGATAGGTATACTGACAAAAGGCAGGCTTCCGAGGAAAGAATACACGAAACAAGCCGTTGTGACAGCCCTGATACACCTTGAAAATCCACATCTGTTTTAGGTTTAAAAAACTACTGTTGAATTCTTCTTATGAATTACGAAGAATTCCGCAATCATGTGAAGATAGAGGAGAAGCTAGAATGGAAAGAGCTTGCCACATTCGTGCCTAACAAGACTCTGCCCGTATACAACTGGTTCTACTACAAGGAAGGCTTTGCCAAGGGGTTGGTTGATAAGCTCATTGAAATGTTCAAGCTGAAAGAAGGGCAGACAGTTTTAGACCCATTTTGCGGCTCCGGTACGACATTGGTAGCGTGCAAGGAAAGCGGAATAAACTCGATCGGCATGGACGTTTTGCCCACGGCCATTTTTGCCAGCACGGTAAAAACAGCCAGATACGACCCGGAGAGCCTTAGGGAAGAGGCCAAGATACTGTTCCGCAGGAAATTCCGCAAGTTGTTGTGGGAATTCCCGAAAATAATGAGGGCGATGATAAACAAATATGCTCTGGAGGACATAGCATTTTTTTCCGATACCATAGACGGGCTCAAAAACAAGGATTTCTTCACGTTAGCTCTGCTTAACACGTCAATAAAAGTCAGCTACGCCTGGAAGGACGGCGGCGTGATCAAAATAAAGAGACACCCAGTGCCGCCACTCAGAAATTTGTTCCGGCGCGTCGTGTATAGGATGATCAATGACGTCGAAGACGCGCAACCAGCAACTGCATCAGCTTCGGTGCTCCAGTGTGATGCAAGGGAAATGAACCTGCCTAACGACTCGGTTGACGCGGTAATAACAAGTCCGCCTTACCTGAACAATATAGACTACACTAAGCTGTACGCAATAGAGGACTTTTTCATGAAGATGCGCCACGTGCCGTCATTAAGATCATTTTTGGGCATTAGAGATGACAGTGACCAGAAAGAAGCTTACTTTGAAGACATGAAACAAGTCATCAGCGAAATGCACCGTGTCCTAAAGAAGGGCGGGCATGCAGCAATAGTAATCGGCAACGCGTACCTTAACGGTGAAGTGGACAGTGACCTAATTGTAGCCCATATGGCCCACGAGGCAGGGTTCGAGGTTGAAAAGCTGATCGTGCTTAACAAGCGCTTCGCCCTCGAAAACAGGACAAAGAAAGTCGGGACGCTGAGGGAAAGCTTAATAATACTAAGGAAGAAGTAAAGTGAAGGCTGAAGCAGTAAGGACGTTGTCGTACGGTGACAACTAAAGTGACGCATCCTCCCTCCTTTGGCGTTTGTGATGGTATTATGAAAATCATCTTTCTCGGAAGCGGTGGCGGGCGGCCCATGATGAACAGCCAGGTTCGCAAGACCGGTGGCCTATTTTTTGACATGGACAAGACTAAATTTGTCATCGATCCTGGCCCGGGAACGCTCGTGCACGCCGTTGCGCTTGGTTTGCGCCCGGACACATGGAACGGTGTGCTGCTGACACATTTTCATATCGACCACTCAACTGACGCAAACGCGCTGCTTGACGGCATGAAAGATCCGTTCCTTATAGCCGAGGAGCATTGCCTGCCAACATATAAGACAAAAAAGGGTGAATCAGTGTTTGCATGCATCGCCCCGTATTACATGGACAAAGTTAAAGTGACCTCGGTAAAGGCCGGCAGCAAGGCAACAATCAACGGCATCGAATTCGAGGCTACAAAGGCCGACCACTACGACCCGACAATAGGATTTAGGATACGTTCCGGGCAGAATGACGCCAAAGGCCAGCAGCAGGTCGACGTCGGCTATACTTCTGACGGTGTCTATTTCAGAGGTATGGAAAAATACTACGACGGATGCAAAGTTCTGATAGTTAACACGCTGGCTCCGAAAGGCCAGGAAACCGACGCCCACAAGCACATGAACGTGGACGGCGTGATAGAGATGCTAAGAGCAATGAAGACAAAGCCCCAGCTGGTCGTGCTTCATCATTTATCCTTCTGGATGGTGAGAAGCAACTTGTGGAAACAGGAGAAGATAATACAGGACGCAACAAAGGTCAGGACAACGCATTCAGAGGATTTCATGACGCTTGACCTGAGAACTCTGGACGTCGCAAAATACAAGGAAAAGCCAAAAAATAACTTTAAGAATATTTCTATCAACTTCTAGAAATGCCACGCGTAGCAGTAATAACTCCGACCTATAACAGGGGTGCAAATGGCCTCCTTGAAAAGACAATGCTAAGTGTGCTTGGTCAGACGTATCGGGATTTTGTTCATATAATAGTGGACGACGGGTCTACGGATAATACGCCAAATGTAGTCGACAAGTATGCCAGCGGCGACAAACGTGTTGTTTACTTTAGAAGAGAAAGAACGCCGCAGCAAAAATTCGGCGCGTCACCCGCAAGCAATTACGGCATAGGTAGACTGGAAGAATTCCCTGGTGCTGAATTTGTAACATTCCTGCATTCTGACGACCTCTATGCAAAAAATAATTTAGAGCGAAAAGTCGGAGCACTCGGTGCGGGAACCGACCTTGTTTATTCCTGGGTAGGGGTTTTTGACAGAAATTCAGCAATTCGTATAATAAAAGGCCCGAGGAAGAAAGAAGCTGCTGATATTGCCAGTTATATAAAAAGACGTAAACTGGTGGACTTTCCGTATCATACACTGTTAATGAGTGTTAGGCTATTGGAAAAAGTCGGTGGGTTTGATGAGGATGTAGGATACGGCGAGGACAAGGATTTTAGCACCAGGGTACTCGATGAACTTGAAGGCAGGGCGGTAGAAATACCTGAAGTATTGCATTATTACAGAGCGCACGAAGATACAATCGGGCAATTCTACAGGCAAAACGGTCTCGTCGATAATGACCTAAATTACGTTTTCAGAAAACACTGCCCGTCTACAGTGAACCGGATTGTCAACATATTTTTCCATCCGCAAAATTTTATGCCAGAACCAATACAAAAATATTTGAGGGTTGTAAGGGATAAAATAAAGTCAAGGAATCACCAATTTGATATAGATCCATTTGTTATGCAGATAGAAACGCATAAAACAGAAGCCGCCTGACACTATTTATACAAGGAATATCACCTGTATGTAAAAGGTATTATTAGTGATATTCCGGTATAAAAGAATGCATAGAGGGTGTGAATTCTTTTTATAAACCTTCCAGATATATGATTATTATGCAATCGTTAACCAATCTAGTCTACGTCGTAGTCAGATTTGTTTAGCCCGCTCTTTCTTTCAATTGCAGAAGGTATAATTATGGAATCTAGGATAAACGAAAAAAATTGGTCAAAGGATATGGAAAAGCCCATATACGAAGAGTGGAAGGCAAAAAAGACTTACAGATTTGACCGAAAAAGTGCAGATAAAGTTTTCTCGATCGACACGCCGCCGCCTTACGTCAATACGCCAATACACGTAGGCCAGGCAACTACGTATGTTCTGATGGACATGTTTGCACGTTTCCAGCGCATGATGGGAAAGAGCGTGTTGTTCCCTCTTGGATTGGACAGGAACGGATTGCCTATAGAGATGGCAACTGAAAAGAAATTCAACATATCAATGCTAAAGATGCCACGCGAAGATTTCATAGAAAAATGCAAACAGCTTCTCGAGGAATCCAGCTCCGCTTCTATAGACTCGTTTCTCAGGCTGGGCATAAGTTTCAATTCATGGACCGTAGGTAATGAGGTTGGCGACATGTATCTGACAGACTCACCACAATATCGCACACTCACGCAGGCAACGTTTATTGACCTGTGGAAAAAAGGCCTTATATACGAGGACGAACGTATCAACAACTATTGCCCGGGTTGCAGGACAACGATAGCCGACGCAGAAATAGATTACACGGAACTGCCTTCGGCATTCAATGACATAATATTTACCGTAAAGGAAACAGGCGAAAAAATAATTATCGGCACAACCCGCCCCGAGCTTGTATGCACTTGCGGCATGGTGATATTCAACCCCGATGACAAAAAATACAGGCATCTGGAAGGCAAGACCGCAATAACGCCACTGTTTGATAAGGAAGTGCCCATCCGCAGTCACACATACGCTGATATGGAGAAAGGCACCGGGCTAATGATGATGTGCGCATTCGGCGACCAGACGGACATAAGGTTCTTCCGTGAAATGAAAATTGAGCCGAAAATAGCAATAGACGCCGACGGCAAGATGAATAACAACGCCGGCTTCCTTGATGGCATGAAAGTCAAAGACGCGCGTGTCGCATTTATAGAGGAGTTAAAAAAGAAAAACCTTCTTGTCAGCCAGAAGAATATAATGCACAGGACGCCGATCTGCGAGCGGTCCAAGCATTCGATAGAATTCATATCAATGCCAGAGCTTTATCTGAAACAAGTGGAGTTCAAGGAACGGATGAAGGGTATAGCGAACGAGCTTGAATTCTTCGCGCCACACAGCAGGCAGATTTTGCTGGACTGGATTGACTCCGTCAGCATAGACTGGCCAATATCAAGGCGCAGGTATTACGCAACGGAAATACCGTTATGGTACTGCGAATGCGGAAATATCATCGTGCCGGAGAAAGGCCATTATTACCAGCCATGGAAAGAAAAGCCGCAGCGATTGACGCCTGAAGGGCGTCTTACGGACATCAAAAAATGTTCCAAGTGCGGCTCGTCGCAGTTCAGAGGCGAGGAGCGTGTATTCGATACATGGTTCGACTCCGCCAACAGTCCATTGCACATAATGAAGTACGGCACTGATTTCTTCAAACAATGCACAGTCAGACCACAGGGCAAGGAAATAGTCAGGACATGGTTATACTATACGTTGCTCAAATCATACCTGTTAACAGGAAAGGCTGCATTCAAGGACGTCTGGATAAATTATCATATAGTTGACAACAAGGGAAAAAAGATGTCCAAGAGCGTCGGCAACGTCATCGATCCGCACGATATACTTGAAAGATTTGGCGCGGAGCCGTTCAGGCTATGGTGCGCCGTCGAGGGCAACCTGACCGAGAGTGATTTGAAGTGCTCGCCCGAGAGAATAGAAGGCGCAGGAAAAACAATAACAAAGCTGTGGAACGTTGCGCGCTTCGTCTCCATGTTTGGCACAGGAAGCAAGTCCGATCATCTGATGGCGCTTGACGAATGGATAATAAACGAGACTAATACGCTGATAGATTATTGCCGAGACCACTACGAAAAATACGATTTTCACAACCCCGCGGCACGCATCAAGAACTTCCTGTGGGAAACATTCGCCTCGCATTACCTCGAGCTGGTGAAGAACCGCGCATACAACGAGCATGAAAAGTTCACCAAGAGCGAGCAAAATTCAGCGCTATTTGCATTAAACTATTGTTTGGACTCGCTGCTGAAGATGCTCGCCCCGATAATACCGTTCGTTACGCACAAGATATACATGGATCTCCACGGCAAAGTCATAGGAGAGTTCCCGCAAGCCTTGAACGTACGTCTATTCACCGAGTTTTCCAAAGAAGAGCTGATGGAACTAAACAGCGCGATATGGAAGGCGAAGAAAGACAAAGGCCTGTCACTGAAGGCAGAAATAGCAGAAGCGTC
>DATDXH010000036.1:0-8892 GCA_035289405.1 archaeon
ACGTGCAGCCGCTAGTCCCGGACGCTTACGTGCTTTCGTGGATAAACTTCCAGTGCCCTGTTGGCCAATCCGGCTGTAGCGTCGATTCTGTTAACGATGACATGGCTACGTTGGTAGTGCCGCAGGTAAGCTCAAGGACAATACAGGTTGCGATGCCTAGCGCAGTACGTTCCGGCGCGTATTCTGTAACGTTTGTCGCGACTGAGAACAGCGTGCAGTACTCGACGCTTGGAGTGCTGTTAATATTCGTAGAGGGATTAGACGAGTTTGCCGTATGGCAGCTTGCCGGGCTGTTTGTGATAGCCGCCGGCATATTTGCCTACTCGAGAAACGACGTCAAAGTAAGGAAAAGAAGATAGGCATTCTATACGGCTTGTGAGCTAGTTAATCCCGGTGACTTAATTTAGCTAAATTTTTATTAATATCTTCTTTTTTACTGGAGTAGAAAAAACAAATTTAGGTTTTATTAAAGCAATCTTGAATATCGCATCAATTGTATTATTTGTATTCACGAACTCGAAGTTTACGTTGTCTTTGTTCAAATTGCTCAATAATTCATGTGCAAAAGAACGTGATACAAAATTTATGTTTTCGAAGTCGAGTACTATTTTTTCTGATTTAAATTTAGATATGTCATTGAGTATTAACGTAGCAGTAGTTCTACTTCTTATTGTGTCTGAATTGAACATTCTATATAGGTTTATGGTCTTCATAATTATAATTAGCCTGAATAGGTTCTAAAAGGTTTAAAATGGCCTAGTAGTACTTCTCGATATTTATGTCCCTTAACTTGAATCTAATGCCTATAAAACATCCTTTCCATGATATAGGACAGGTATAAATTGTCGGTTTTTTGTCTTGTAAGTGTAAAAGTGCGTTTCCCGACAACATAACAAGCTCGCCTTTGTAACCATCTATGAATATTTTCAATATTCCAGGTATACCAGCCCCTCGCTCTTCAGGTGTCTTAGAAGAAATACCCTCTATAGCATTTAGAATGGCAGATGTATCATCTTTAACCTCGTGTTCCGTTCCCTTATAGGATTCTTTATATCCAATCCCCGTATCAGCCATGCATATTTCACATGTCTCAGTCTTCTTCCAATATTGCGCGAGTATCCAGTAACTGCCTACTCTGGAATGTTGTTCTACATTGGTTTGTAATTCGCTTGTTAGGAATTTTAGGGCACTTATAAAAGAGTGCCTATATTTTTCATCAACTGTCTTTAATATTCTCTCTTCATAATCTGTTAGTAGGGAGTTCTCCAAACCACAGGAAATTTTTGTTATCGGCAAGTATTTTGTATTTATATCGAATAAGTCTTCTGTGCCGTCTGGAAAACAAATAGTAATAAGATAAGATTCTATATCTTCGTCATCAGTTAGACATTCAATCTTCAATCCATTACTTTTTGCATAAATTACAAGTGGTAGAATTGAAATAGGACTGACCCATTCAATGTTTTTTATAGAGACATATTTCTGTTTATCTTCAAGTGCCACGTCCATGGCATGTATATTGTTTATCAATTCGTTTAGCTTATCGACTGTGGAGAATAGTTTTTTTATTTCCATATAAGTCATGAAAATGATAAAGATTTAATAACATGATAAAATAGAATACACATACCAACTGGTTAGAGAATTTGACCTTCTTTTCCGGTATCTTCTAAGTGGCTTCTTTCTACTGATTTTCTACACACCTGTTTTCTCTATATAAAACTTATGATTAAAGTATAGCGTAATGAGAAAGAGTGGTGAAAATGAAAGAATCGAATTGCATAGTTTTAGATTTTCTGCCAAATGGATACGCCGACAGACGGCGCACCGAACCTATAGCTCAGGCTATGGGAACCTCGTTCTTCTCACTGCTTGAACTGGTAACCAGGGAGAATGTCACACTCTCTCCGGGCGAAGAAGCGTATATAGGCGATGGCAAAAGGGATAATATACGGTTCATAAGGGGCCAGCTCGAGTACAGGGATCTGACCAACCAGGCCAGGAACATGCTTCCTGAGGTCGTAGAAAAATTAGTGATCCAGAACGAGCAGAAATTTGTGGAATTCTTCAACAAGAGCACCATAGTCACGCCAAGGATGCACCAGTTCCAGCTGCTCCCGGGCGTAGGAAAGAAGCACCTGATGGACATACTTGAGGAACGCTCAAGGAAGCCGTTCACGAACTTCGCAGACATCTCTGAGCGTGTGAAGCTTTTTCCCGATCCGGTGAAAACAGTAGTGCGCAGGATACTGCAGGAGCTGGAAGGAAACGAGAAATACTATCTGTTTGCAGTCCGGCAGAGGCACTTTTGAGCCTTTCTTCTTGTGCTTAGACGCACTAGCGTGTTACAATATAGACAAGAAGAAATCCTCAATGGAAAGAAGAAAATATTACTAATATGGTTTGCTGCCGTTCGCACAGGTCAAATTCACACTTTTAAGCTTTTCCAATCAAGTAGGAAAGTAATATTCGGAGACAAGGTCTACAGGATCACCAGTTCTTTTGGCGAGACCTAGACCTTTTCTTTCAAGAAAAGGGATCGATAATGGTACAAAAATCATACGGAAAAATGAGGGGCTCACGGAAAAAGCTCATGAATCCGCCAAAACCTACACTCACTGACATGCTCAGGAAGTTTAAGGTGGGCGACAAGGTTCACGTTGTGCTCAGGTCAAGCGGCAGCTTCCAGCACCCCCGCACGCACGGCAAAACAGGTACCGTAATCGCAAAAAACGCAAGGACTTATGTTGTTGAGGTCAGGGACGGCTCGCTGATGAAGAGGTACCAGCTGGCTCCCGAGCATCTTAAACTTTCCGGTTAAGAAAAGCCCTACTGGAAAAGAAAAATATTATAATTGGAGGAAAATAAAAATAATATTTGAAGATAAGGTCTGCAAAATCCCATTGTTCTTTGGGGTTGATAGCTGTAGAGAACCAGAGGCTCTCTGAGCTGCCAGAAAGCTTCGCTTTCTGCGCACAGACCTTTTCTTTCAAGAAAAGGGATCGATATGGATATAACAGCAGAAGACGACGTAAGCGTTCATGAGGCCAAGAGGCTTCTGGACGAGAGAAAGAAAGACAGGGACCTTGTTTACGACCAGAAGATATGCTTCGAGTACCTGGAAAAAACGGCGACACTGACCCCGGCGCAGGTCAAGAATATAACTGAAGAGCTCACGGGCATAAGCATACTGAAGCCGCGTTACGTTGCGCTTGTCCTGAGCATGATGCCGGACACGGAAGAGGAAGTTGAGACATTATTCTCGAAGGAACGCACAAATTTGAAGAAGGAAGAAATAAAGAAGATTGTTGAGATAGTGAAGAAGTTCAAAAAATAAGCCCTTTTTCTTTAAAAATAGAATGACTTATTTTTGAATTCCCATCTTCGGCACTTAAATAACATACGCTACTCATCTATTACCCCTACCTTTTATTGAAAATATATAACTTTATATATAAGTAGGGGTAAGATATAAAAGATAAATATGACAACCATACGAAAAAGAAAGATTGGAAACACAGAATTCTATTACCTTGAGCATAGCATGAAAGTAAACGGAAAAGTTGAAAAAAAAGAAAAATATCTGGGAAAACAGGTGCCAAAAAATATAGATGAAATTAAAAAACAGTTTATGAATGAAATATACCAGGAAAAATGGTACAAAAAACTTGACAAGATAAAGAACAACTTTAGAAAATACATGCAAAAACTACCCGAGGAAATACGTGAAAAATACATTGAACAGTTTATGATAAAATTTACATATAATACAAACAGAATTGAGGGCGGATCGCTGACATTCAAGGACACATCAAAATTGCTCCACGATAATGTTACACCATCTGACAGGCCGACCAGAGACATTAAGGAAGCTGAAAATCACGCCAAGCTTTTTTATACCATACTGAAATACAAAAAAGACATCAGTCTTGGAACTGTTTTGGAATGGCATCATAATTTATTCAGGGAAACGAAACCGGGAATAGCCGGAAAGATCCGGAATTATCAGGTAGGCATAAGCGGGACCGATATAGAATTGCCCTCACCGGTTGAACTCAATGCGATGCTAAACGAATTCTTCAGCTGGTATAATAAAAACAGAGAAAAATTGCATCCTGTAGAGTTAGCAGCACTGGTTCACTATAGATTTGTTTCTATACACCCATTTGGCGACGGGAATGGCAGAATAAGCAGAATTTTGATGAATTTTATTTTGCATAAACACAGTTTTCCAATGCTTGACATAAGCTATAAAAATAGAGACATTTACTACACTGCGCTGGAACGTTCCCAGAAAGGAAAAAACGAAAACATATTTGTACAGCACCTGATAAAACGTTATATCAAAGACTACAAAAAATACACGACAAAACAGAAATAAGTATTGAAAAGGTGACTACATTTAGGGATTTTGTAGTCACCCAATTTACAATAAATGCCGATTGCACATATAGTTAACCCAGAAAAGAATCTGGACATGTTTTCTGGGTTCACATACAAGGATAATCGAAGATTATCCTGTACAGGTGGAGCTTCGCTTCACCTTGTATAGCTCACAAGGAAATAATATCCAGATTGATTCCTTGTAGAGCTATAACCCCCAGAATTACCTAAAATTGAATTTTTGCTCTAACCCATTGTAGGGGTATCTAAAATTCCTTTCGAATGTAGAATTGTCATATTTTGTATAGATACTTAGTGGGTGAACTGGTTCGTGACACTCATCTCTTAACACAGGCACCATGTCATGGGATATTCTCACCAATCCCGAGTCGTTGGTCAATATACCTGTGGGGCTTCTTGTCTGGGCTATCGCTAGCGCGTATACAAGCATTTCATGTTCTCTCTCCGGCATGATATCTTTGAAATTTATTAGCATTCTTCCAAAATATTTTGCGCGTCTTGTTTCTTTAGACGACAGACATACATCACTTCTCGATAGTTTGCCGCATACGTATTCCAATACTCTCTTGTATCTGCCAGGCATTCTCAGGTCTTCAATTTCACTTAAAAAAAGTCTCATTTCGGCACCCACACCTGGCGTAACAAACAATTCCTTGCCTGCAAGCTCGCCTAGAAGTTCCAGATATCTGATACGTTCGTGCTGGTCATACAAGTACCCGCCGAAGACCGGATCCTTTCCATCCCGCGATACTTGAACGGCACACGAGTCAAGAAGTAGAACTCCGTTTTCCTTTGCTATTTTCATGAGCCCGAAATCATCCGCCACAACGGCATCCATATTTACGGTGTGACAGGAAAGATTAAAAGTCTTCAAAAACTAGATTTTTAACTTCGGCTTAATTTCAATCTCTTCAAAGGATTTTTTCAAGAGGAACTCCTCCAGCTTTAGCAGGGCTTTTACTTTTTCGTTTTCCGTGTTATAGTAAACCCAGTAAATAACCCGGTATTATATCTGGGTTTACTTATAGCGTCCAACTTTTATAGTATATCCAGATTATTAAGTTGGACAGCTATAAGCGTGTATAACTGAACCCGTCCTATTAATCTTGTAGGTTTTACTATTTTCGCTTTTAAAAGTTGTGGGAATATTTTGTAAAAAGTTGGCCTCGATATGCCGCATCCGTCTACTACGTCTTTCTTCGTGTAATCGATTCCAACGCCTTCTACGAGGAAGTCTAATATTTTGTTTTCTGTCGAATTCCCGAGTATTTCTAACAGATCCAGTTTTTTCGTGTTTATTATTTGCATATCTAACAATTAAAACTATTATCACACATATTATTCTTATGAAAATCAGCTATATTTTTGACGAAGGCTCAAGCAAGGAAGACACGTACCTAATCGGCAAGAACGTATTCGGCGTGTTCGACGGCGCTAACAGCGTCAAGAGATTTTTTGACAAGTCGGGACGGTCAGACGGACTTATAGCGGCTGAAATCGCACGCGACGAATTTTCTAAAAATAACAAAACTCTTAAAGAGCATGCACTAGCCGCAAATAAAAATATATTGATGTCTATGAAAATGGAAAGCATGGATGTTTCGGATAAACTTAATCTTTGGTCAACTACGGCGGCTGTTGTCAGAATAAAACAAAAAACGTTTGAGTGGCTTCAGGTTTCTGATTCTTTGATACTTGTCATTTACAAGAACGGAAAATTCAAGCTCATGGTTGATGACTACAACCACGACAAGAAAGCCATGGCTGTATGGAAAAAACTAGCCATGAAGAAAACAAAAAATATAAAGAACATAATATGGGAAAAAACTCCCCATACAAGACTAAGAGCAAATAAAACTTTTGGGCTTCTGACAGGTGAAAAAGAATTCGTAAAATTTATTCACAGCGGAACGGAAAGCTTGGAAAACGTAAAACATATCATTATTTTCACCGACGGACTGCTAATACCCAAGAAAGACCCGAGCGAACCTGACGACTTCGATACGTTTGTAAAACTTTATCTTGGCGGCGGATTGAAGAAAGTCCTGAAGCATGTGCGGGATCTAGAAAGGAACGATCCAGAATGCTGGAAATACCCAAGATATAAGCAATACGACGATGTAGCTGCAATTTCTATTGACTTTTCTTAAGAAGAAAACCTAACCAAAGAAGTATTATTTCCTTTTGACTTTCGCGTTATGAATTTCCATCACGTCCAGCTCTTTGCAGACACACGCCTGGCCGAGCATGCTGCTGACGGACGGCACCGTTCTTCCGTTGTCCCCGCTAATGAGCTCCTTTACGTACAGCCCTGCCTCACATCTTACGAGAAGCTCAAAATGTTTGTTGTTTTTGAATTTTGTCTTTAGAGATTTCAATTCACGTGATCTGAATTTGTCTGCTCTTCTGTGTAGAACACGTTCCGGAGTTTTCTGTTTTATCGGTCCGACCAAAGCGGAAAGCTTGGTCAGATATTTTTTTGAAATATTCTCGCATACCACGGTAGCGCGGTAACTTTTCTCTGCGCGCTCTTCTTTTATGCGGCGGACTTCCTCTATGTTCGACAGGCGCAAATCGCGGATCTTAATTCCTTTGCCGACTTTTTTTGTGAGTGCTGCCAGATTCATTTTTCTTTTTTTCGGTTCCAGTATTTCAAGCACGAACGGCCTCCAGCCAAGACATCGAGCGTCTATGTCCTCACGCCCATGCCCGTGTAGCTTGTGGCCGCTGCCCTTCGTAACGAGCATGAAAGGCTTTGCCATTATCTCCTCTATCGACGTCTTGTACTTTTTTGACGGCCATTTCGTCTGTGGTATGCCACGCACAAGCTTCTGGTATTCGCCGTAGATGAATAAAGGATTTAGCTCAGCCTTGACACTGCCTTCCGGCAGATTTACTATAAAATTTATATCAGGCCGCGAGTGATAAGCGGCTTTTGCTTTTTTTTCCACTAACTTTCCCAGCTCGCGGTTCAGTTCCGCCTTTATCGGCTCGCAGTAATCTATGCCGACGCGCTCCCACATGTTCTCTTCTCGCGAGATCAGGTCAAATGATAGTTTTGTTCCGACAAGGAATGTTGAGAATTCGTATTTTTTTGCCTCTTTGGCAACCTTGTCGGCGATCTTTCCCAGATTTGGAAATATATCCTCGCACACAGCGCATTTCTTTTTTTCAGGCTTTTCCCTGAGTTCAAGCTTGTGGAAATTGAAGCCTGCCAGGTTTGACAAATCAACATCAAGCGCAGCCTCTTCCTTGTCCATGCTCATCGCAATCAGTGTGCGTAGCAGGTGTCCCCGCTCCGAGTTCGTATAGCCGCTTAGGAGCTGTGCGAACTGCCTGCCTAAACATGAATCACAAACCGGCTGCTGCAAAATGCGCTTGGCCTTTTCCTGTATCTGCATTATAATAGATTGGTTTCTGAACTTAAAAAGGAGAATTAAGAATCAAACTCGGAACATCATAAAACTTGAATGGTAGTTTTTGGGGTATATTTTTGTCGTTGTCATCGACTTGTAAGATTCGTGAATTTCTCATACACAACAAGGTTTTCACGTCGGAGAAAGCGCTTTACCGGAGCGTGAAGAAGATTTCTGCCCTTTCAAACTCCTAGTTTCACAGAGTTTTTCGGGAAAAATATGCCTTCATTCAACTTTTGAGAAGACCCTCAAACTCTACTGTACCTTGTATATTCTTGCTGTTAATTCCTGATCACCTGGAATTATCTCATACGGTATCCCGGGTTTTACCAGAATCATCGTTCCGCTCATTATATCTACCACGTCTTTACCTATCCGTGCTTTTCCTATACCAGAATCAACATAAATGACGTCCGCAAACCATCTGGGGCTTACCCGCACCCCGGGATCAAGCGTCACACCAATGCGGTCCGCATATCTTGCAAAATTTCGCAGTACCGGATGGTCTCTTACGGCTCCGCCATGCGCGATATGATAATCCATTTTACTTTCTACGCGCTTCGGTATTTCATTATCCATTGCAATAGTTTTGTTCTGTGGAATATAAAAAGAAATAGCGGAGGATGGAGTCTCATTGGATAAGATTTCTTACCCAAATTTGAATTCGACAGCCGGTTAGTTCTCGACTTCCATCGACCTCAAGGTTATGGGCCATTCGCGGATTAGTATACACTAACCCTTTGCGAGCACTCCATTGCAGTCCGTTAAGTTACCGGAACGGATGACTGCTCCACTCCGCTATTCAAGATAAAATCAAATGCAACGCTTAAATGCTCAATTTTCAGCAGCTTAATAAGTGCAGACTTTAATTATTTCTATCTGCAACATTGTAAATATGGTGTAGATTATAAACAATGGTTGAGATGCCAGGAACCACCTGCTTCTCAATTATAGTTAAACAAGTAAAGATTCTGGATATGATTTTTACTTGTTTACATATAGCTCACAAGGAAGTAATATCTTGATTGTTTCCTTGTAGAGCTATATATGGTGGTATCCTGAGCATGAAAAT
>DATDXH010000037.1:0-2544 GCA_035289405.1 archaeon
TTATCGTCAACTGAGCACTTCTTAGTCACAAATAAGACAAAAACCACCCGTGACAAGGCTTAAATATGTAAAATAACAATGTAATAGTAACTTTTAGTTGATTATAAAAGTTGTAAATCAGCCCTTTTTAGAAAGAAAGCCCAACCAAAGAAACGTAATATGTTTCTTTTCCAGTAGGGCTTTTCGATGTCGAATGGCGCAGAGCGTCTTTTCGCTTCCAAAGAAAAGGGTTAAGAGGTGTTCAAATGGTAACGGCATATCCACAGGCAATAGCACGTGAAAAGACGGAAATCGATTTAATTTCTACATCCCCTTATGTCAAGGATTACTCAAGAGACAGGAAAGAGGCGCTAATAGCGCTGCTTCCTCAAGGTGACGTCAAAGTATTGAAATTCAACCAGTCCCTTTGCCCGGGCTGCGTTGACGACGAAAAATGGGACACGATGAAGATAGACTGCGTTGTATATGTAAAAGATAACAAGGTATGGATGACAAAGCAGTGCGGAATGCACGGCGTAGTCACAGAGGTTTATTGGTCTGACTATGATATGTACAAGAAAGCAGAAAAATTCCAGGATCCGGGCATAAAGATACTCAATCCTAACATAGACAAGAGTGAATTTGAAATAAACTGTCCTACGGACTGCGGATTGTGCGTGGAGCATGAATCGCACACGGGTCTTGGCAACGTGGTGCTTACAAACCGCTGTGACTTGACTTGCTGGTATTGTTTTTTCTACGCTAAAGAGGGCGAGCCTATCTACGAGCCTACTCTTGACCAGATAAAATTCATGCTAAAAAGGATGAGAGATGAAAAACCGGTAGGCGCAAACGCTGTGCAATTGACAGGCGGCGAGCCTACATTGCGCGAAGACCTTGTGGACATAATAAAATCCGGAAAGGAGCTTGGTTATGACCACATACAGCTCAACACTAATGGTATAAACCTTTCAAGAAGCGAGGAACTGTGCCAGAACATCAAAAATGCTGGCAGCCACGTATTATACATGAGTTTCGACGGAATGACGCCTGAGACAAACCCGAAGAACTACTGGGAAGCACAGAGTGCCATAGAGAACTGCCGAAAAGCAGGATTGGGCATAGTTCTTGTGCCTACTGTAATAGGCGGCGTTAATGATCATGAACTCGGAGACATCATAAGATTCGGATTTGGAAATATTGACACTGTTAGATCTGTAAACTTCCAGCCAGTAAGTTTGGTAGGAAGAATGCCTGACAAGCTGCGAAGGAAGCAGAGAATAACAATACCTGGCGCTATCAAGAAGATAGAAGAGCAGACAGACGGTCAGGTAGGCAGAGAGCACTGGTTCCCTGTCCCTTGCGCTAAGCAAGTGACCGATTTTGTTGAGGCGATGAAGGAAGAGCCAAAATACAGGCTTTCGATCCACTTCGCATGCGGCATGGCGACATACGTTTTCAAGGATGGCGACAGGATGGTCGCATTGCCGGAATTCTTCGACATCGAGGGATTCTTTGAATACCTGGGTGAATTGACAAGAGAACTAAACAACAGCAAGCACAAGACGATAAGGAAATCAATTGTAATGGCGAAGTTGATGTGGAACATAAAGAAGTATGTCAACGAAGAGAAGAAACCAAAAGAACTCAAATTCATAAGAATGCTGACAAGCGCGGTGGGCGGCACAAACTACCATGGATTGGCTGATTTCCACAAGAGTTCACTCTTCGTAGGAATGATGCACTTCCAGGACCCTTACAACTGGGACATAGACAGAATACACAAGTGTGATATTCACTACGCAACGCCTGACGGACGCGTGCTGCCTTTCTGCACGTTCAACGTCATCCCTGCATTATACAGGGACAAGATACAAAGAAAGTTCTCGATACCTTCCGACGAATGGGAGAGAAAGACAGGAAAGAAACTATCTGATGATAAACACCACAGGAAGCTCACGAAGGAGCAGATGATGGCAATAAAGACAAACTTCGATCAGTTCAGGAAATACAAAGAAAAGAGAAAGATGTGGACTGACTGGGGCGAAGACGAAGTCCCGGCGTTAGTCGCCCCTGTCCAGCACGACAATGGCCTTGTGCAAATAGGATCGATAATCCAGGCAGCTGTCGAATCGACATTGCCAAAGACGCACTCAACAATGGAGCACCCAGCATCTGGGGGCGGAGGCGGATGTGGAAGCGGAAGCTGCGGTTGCGGACACGAGTAAGCCCTTTCTTTAAGCTTTTCTTAAAAAGAAAACCTTGGAAAAGAAGTATTAAAGAAAGCCCTTAAGGGGAAAGAAAACTTATTATCAAAGTGGCTCACTGGCGTTCGCGAGACTGTGTTTTAATATCTTGGCATTTTAGTTTTGACTATGAAAGGACTATTCGGATTCGGCAAAAAGGAAAACAAACCCGAAGGGGATGTAGACAAGACTTTCCTTAACACTAAAAAGTGGCTTGTTCAATATGACAGAAAGGGTTGTATAGGCGCTGGCAGCTGCGAGGCGGTAAATCCGGAGAGATGGAAACTGCTGGACGAGAGAAAGGCAGAACTGAAGGGTG
>DATDXH010000038.1:0-4177 GCA_035289405.1 archaeon
CCGTCACCGCCGGTCGCGTAGGCAGACACGGAAAAAACCATCAGAAATATCAAAGAAATTACCACAGAAGATTTTGCATTCACTTGGCGCACCCCGACTATTTCATTAGAATATCGATGAGTCTTTATATAATCTTGCGGAAAAAATTTATTTCACTTCGAAGGGACAATTATCGCAAAAAATCGTAATGCGTGCGGCCATATATCGGTTATAAGAATTTTTTCCATATCATATTTATCATGGGTCGTGCGAAAATACTCCTAATACTGACGATGCTTGTGCTTGCAAGCGGATGCGTAACCCAGCTGGAACAAACCAATCAGCAAAATACGTCAACCCAAACCAATACACCGGGCCAGAACGTTCCTCCGGGCCCTGAAACGCCCCCGTTGCCGCCGCCTGCGCAGCCTAACAGCCCTGACAAGGGTGCGCTTGGCTCATTAAACCATGGATATCTTCGGGCAGAGCCATACAAAAATATAATAATCGAGATAGATTACATATCAGGATATGAACCTACGTCCGCGACAAAAAGTGCACTGTCAGACTTCTTCCAGAACGTTGCCGGCAAATCGGTTACGTTTGCGGGCGGCAATATGATAGCAACAACAAAAAGCGTGTACACTGTCAGCGATCTTGTGGCGACGGAAAAAGCAAACAGAAGATATTATACGACCGGCGACACGGCGGTTGTTTACATGATGTTCCTTAATGGACAGTATGAAAGCGCTGGCGCACTCGGCGTCGCGTTCAAAGCCTCGACAGCCGCGCTGTTCGTCGAGCGCATAAACGACGCGACAAGCGCACTAGTGCTGTACGCTCAAATAGAAAAGGCGGTCGCGGTGCACGAGCTGGGTCACCTGATGGGACTTGTTAACATAAACTACGCAAGCGAGCGACCACACGAAGACCCGCAGCATAAGGGCCACTCAAGCAATCAAGACAGCGTCATGTTCTGGGCCGTCGAGGACGTAACAATAAATACGATATTAAATTTCGGCCCGCCAAGCGAATTCGACAGCGATGACCTCTTTGATTTGCAGAAAATAAAAGACGGAGTTTACTGAGTGCCATAACAACGCTGCCGCTATCACCAATATTTTCTTTTGAATGGTACGAGGATGAATTGCACTCATCCTGTACAACAGGAACTTTGTTCCTGTTTGTAGCTACTTTTCTTTTCCTAAAAGAAAAAGAGTTAGATGAACTTCTTCAGGACTTCCTTCAGTTCGTTCTTGTCCATCAGCTTGAACTTGCCGTTCTCTATTATGCCAACTTCAACGGAGCGCAGTGTCAGCTTCTTCTCGCCGACCTTTAGCGCACGTAGCGCAAGGTCCAGCGCCTTGTCCTTTGGCATCCCGTCCTTGAACTCTTCCATGAGCAGCTTGCGGGCTTCTTTCGAGCCGCGGCCTACGGCATGCGCTTTCCACTCTCTCATGGTGCCGGATGGATCTGTTTCGTACAGGTGAGGCCCGCCGTCTGTTCCCGCAACGAGCAGCGAAACTCCGAAAGGCCTTATGCCGCCCATCTGTGTGAAGCGCTGCTTGCGGTCGCAGATGTCCTTGACAAGCGCAGAAATTTCTATAGGCTCGCTGTATGTTATCCTGTTGACCTGACATTTGACGCGTGCATAATCCACAAGCACGCGGCTATCTGCAAGGATGCCGCAGGACGCTATGCCAATATGGTCGTCCACTTTTGATATCTTCTCGATGCTTTCAGGCACGAGCAGCTTCTGTATGGAGCGCGCTGCTGCAAGTATTATGCCGTTGCCAAATGATACACCAACAACCGTTGATGCTTTTTCGACTGCTTTGCGCGCGTATTCGACCTGATACATTCTCCCCTCAGGAGAGAAAACAACTATAGCTCTGTCATATCCCATTTGTTTCATTGGAGGCTGTATTTCCATATTTAACCCCTTTCTTTTCGGAAAAGAAAGCCCTTAACTGGAAAGAAAACTTATTATCAGTTTGGTTCACTGGCGTTCGCTTTACGTCTTCCGTTATACACAGCCAATATGCAACGCATAAGACTGTCGTGCAGAACTTCATCCGGAGATGGCCGTTCCGCAGAAAATCGCCCGCCACGCATTGCATGGGGAGCATTTTTATATAGGCTTATTGTCGCAGCAAGTTTATAAGCGTTATTTTCAATTACGAATGCATGAGATACTCGCCGGAGCATGATTGCAGAGATACATGGAAGGGTACTGGATTTCTTTAGATTACACGGTGAGCGAGGAGATCACCATTATCATAGCGACAAATACCTTGGGCAGCATTTTGGCGTTGAACCAAGCGATTTGAGGGCTATACTAGAGCCGATTATTTCTGATGGCCAGCTAGAGTCTTTTCAAGGACCTTCCAGAAAAGAGAGAATACCATACTTTTTATGGGCATTCAATAGGACAGTGCCAGGCAACACAAACTATAGATTGCCGCAAAACGACATAACAAAATCACCTTAATTGACCGCCTAATGGCACATCTTTATCTGGTTGAATAAGTGTCCATTTCCCCTGGTCATCAGGTACGCCAAGCGTGAGAACTTGCGACATGAAGTTTCCAATCTGCTTTTCAGGAAAGTTAACAACACACAAAATAAGCCTTCCTATCAAATCTTTCTTGTCGTAATGAGTTATCTGCATGCTGCTACTTTTGACACCAAGATCGCCAAGGTCAATCCTCAGCTTGTACGCAGGCTTTTTGGCCTCAGGAAAGTCGTCAGCAGAAATAATCCGACCTACGCGTATGTCGACTTTATCAAAATCTGAATAAGATACGTGCGTCATACAATCCAATTACACAATATGAATGGACTTTATAAGTGTTTGGTTCATCTTACTGTTGGTAATTATGACAGAAAGAGCATTTATTTTAGCAGGTGGTGCTGGATCAAGGCTATGGCCATTGACAGACGAAAGTGTAAGACCGAAGCCTAATGTGTATATGGGCGGATCTAAGCGCATGCTGGAATATGTAGCGGATGGCTTTGTAAGAGCAGATTATTCTCACTTGTATATAGCTGTTCAGCACATGAGAGAGGGAATAAAGCATGCTTTTGGCGACGGTTCAGATTTTGTATACGGTCCAATAGAAGAAAGAGTTCCGTTGAGAATAACATATACGGAAGCGCCGCCAGGTAAACCTTTCAGAGGAACGGCAGATGCACTAAGAAAATCCAGGGTTTATCTTGCTGACAAGGTGGTTGTCACGGACAGGGAAAATCATGAAGAATCAGAAGTAAGTGGAACAGATTACTTAAGCAGCAAAGCAAAATTAAAATTCAAGCGATTTGTAGACTTGTTTGATACAATAATTATAGGTTCAGGTGATGGAATAAACAACTTTGATGTGGCCGATCTTGTAAGATTTCATAAGGACAGGGGTGGCATAGCGACCATAGCTGCGTACAAGATGGACAATACAGGAAATATAGTAGGAAATTTTGGAACAATTACTATTGGTGATCACGGAAAAATAGAAGGTTTTGATGAAAAACCAGACAGTCTTGAAGCTGTAAAATCAGATGTAATAAATACAGGTATATACGTTTTCGATGCAAGCATACTTGACTGGCTCGACAAGCATAGTGATGTAACAGATTTTGGAAATCATGTGTTTCCAGAATTGTTAAGGCAAGGTGAGAAAGTTTTTGCGCATACCATGTCTGGATACTGGAATGATATAGGAACGCTGGAAAGTTACAGAAGAACGAACCTTGAACTCATTGATGGTATATATGGTATAGACATCCGTTCCCACATAAAGAGACAACAGGAAGCAAACAGAATATTAGGACAACCAAGTCATTATTTAATTTCACAAGGCTGTGAAATAGAACGGGATACAACAGTTAAAAATTCCGTATTGGGAAACGACGTAACGATAAAACGCGGTGCCATATTGGAAAACAGTGTAGTACTATCAGGCGTAACAATCGGCGAAGGAGTAAATTGTCAGGATTCTATAATAGATAGCGATGTTCAAATTGATAAAGGTGCACAAATTGGTAGATTTGTTGTAATAGGAAAAGGAACTCACGTAAGATCAAATGCAATAATCCATCCCGGCGTCAAGATACGCCCAGGCGAAATAGTTGAAGGCGAAGTAAAGCACGACCTGCTCACAGAAAAATAATTCTACATTCCGAACTGCCTGAATAAAGATCCAAG
>DATDXH010000039.1:0-4034 GCA_035289405.1 archaeon
TACCCAGTCGCGCGGGTCAAAGCCCGCAACGAGGCCTATGCCTATGTATATCACGATTACCATCATTACAATGTAGAGCACCAGCTTCAGTGTCTCGTCTTCCCCGCCCATACACAGAATATGTAGAACCCTAAATATATAGTAAACACACGATTTCGTACGGAAACCGGAGGTTTCCGGCGACTCAGGAAAGCTTTGTTTTCCTCGAGTTAGCCGCGGGTTTACTTATAGTAGATGACATTAGTTTTCATACAAAATAATGTCATCTGCATATAGCAGTGACATCATAATATGTCCAAATAGTTATGTCACATGCTATACATTGCAATAAATATCCGCTAGGCATCAAATCCAGGTAGAATGCCCGCATTAATTGTAAATTCGCCGCCTAACCTGCTCTTGGGACATAATACCAGAAGCGATTTCGGATCAGTCGATTGTTGTGTGCATGCGTCATCTTTCCAAAGACTCAGGTAGACGAGTTCGCCGGCCTTGAACTCTTCTCCGTATTTGTAATCTATTGTCGTCTCGACCTTGTTTGATGCACAGTCAGGTTCACCGCTGATTTTTACCGTTGCAGTGCCACTGCATATATCTATTGATTGCTGGCAGTTTGCCGGTTCATCCTCGCAATTCAGTCCCGTCATCGGGTCTGTATATTTTACCTGACCTGGTCCGCACCCGCTTTCCAGCAGGAACGTTGCTCTGCAGTCTGAGTAATCGATCAGGTCAGGCAGTATCGAGCCGTATCTTGTGTTAATAGACGTCGATACCAGCACGGCACCGCCGTCGTTTCTTATAAGTATTTGGTGTCCTTCCTTTAGATTACCGTTGTACAAACCCCGCCATACGGTTATCGGCGGTATCTCGCTTGAGAAGCCTATATGAAATGTATGCTGCACTCTACCCTTGTCGGGGCTAATAGTAAAAAAATCCTTGGTGCCGTTTACTTTTGCAAGCACACTATGGTCCTTGAATCGTATTATTGCAATTACATTTTGAGGCTGTGTCAGTCTGCTTGTTGCCGTTATGGTTGATTTTACAGTCACGTCATAGAAGGATGTAACCCCTATTACTTCAGGCTGCGGTATGGTTGCTGCGCTGTCGGCGCTAAGTATGATTTCCTGTGTCAAGTTCTGACTAACAATAACTTGTAGATTTTCCTGCCCGAAAAAAAAGGCCAGCACCAAAACCAAAATGCCAACGACTAAAATGCCCTCAAAGAAATTTTTTATAGTACTTTCTATCATTTTTCATCACAACGGAAGTGCGCGCACTATAGCGTCGAATATGCTATAAAAGAAATTTCCCGTGGAGCTGCCGGCGTCCGAGGCGAAGCTGGCAAAGAGCAAGAAAAGCATAAGCGTGACTGCAAGAACAAGTACTATCGTTGCCACCAGACTGGTCGTAAGCTCCATACCTTTCTTGTGTCGTGGCATGAAAAACACAAGTGTAGGAACAACGGCCGTTATTTGCTTCGCACCTGTTGACACTATATCCGGCTCGACTCTTTTGAACATCAAAAACATGAGATATGCCACTATGGCTGCGATGATTACTGCGACCGCGATTTGCATGATGCTATAAATACCTTTCATTTTTCATCACTACGTCATGCTCTTCTGCGTATATTATTTTTTCTTCTGCGTCATGTATTTCGTTATATTCTATACCGGCCGTATTTGCGTTTCCTATCTGTATATTCGATTGAACCAGCCGCTGCCCAGCCTGCTGAAACATGAACAGGAAGAAAAACACCAGAAGCGTTATCACGAGTCCGATCCACAGCCACATCGTGCTGTCCACCATCGCTTTCTTTGGCATGATTATCTAAGGATATATTGAGCCCCTGTATACTATATAGGTTTTTCGTAACCATAACCAAACGGAAGTTGCGGCTAGAGACCTGACAAACGTTTCCCCTTGCTTAGATCGTGCTGCTAATCCGAGATTATAGTTAACCAAGTAAAGAATCTGGATATTATAACTTGGTTCACTATATGTGACCAACTTGTGTTATATATCAAATATTAAGTTGGTCAGCTATAACATTGACATACAATGTTAATCTGGATCCCATCTTCTTACAAAGAAGATGCGATCAGAGGCCCGAACAGCGCCAGCGTTGCCAGCATGCACGCCGCGAATACCACGTACCCTACTAGCAGCGCGCTGCCCGTGATATGCTGGCGCCCTATATCATCTTGTCCGCTCTCTATTGAATTTATGAACATCGACAGTATGAATGCCGTCTCTATCAGGTATATTGAAACGATCATTATGAACTCGAACGCGGTTATCTGAACGGCCCCGAACGACGCGAGGAATGGGACGTTGACCGATCCGAGGTCCGTCACTTTGTCGCCTATCTGTCGCAGTATCCTCATTATTATTACCGCCAGCGTGACTACAACGCCTGATATCAATGGTGAAAGAAAGTATGCTTGGAACTTCAATGAATTTAGAGTGTCGCTCAGCTGCTCCTGCACATCTTCCTGTGTGTCGTGAAGGCCTTTCATGTAGCGTGAAATAGAAAGCATTGCAAGCGACGCAGTCCTTACACCCTTTTTTGATGACTCAACTACCGTGTTCATTATGGATTTTATCAGCTTCGACGGGTAGTACCGTATCGCGCCGTACTCCTTGTCAAAAAACGCCTGCGAGAATGTGAATCCGAGAGTCCTCATATTCTTGAGAGCACGGGAAAATAGCTCCTTTATCTTTAGGTTCTGTATCCTGTCCATGGAGTGCTCTATGGAAAGTTCTATCGGCACCCCGCCCGATACCTGGTTGCCCAGCTGGAATAACGCCTCGGCGAATTCATTTTCTATCTGCCTTGTATTCTGCCTGACATACAGCCGTTGCTTCGAGAGCAGCGTATAGTACGTGCCGAATCCTACGCATATGCCAAGACTTATGACAAGGGCGGGCAATATTCCCTCGAACTCCTCTGCTATTGATAGCTCGTTGAACAGCAAAAAGAAACCGAATCCTATAACAATTGCGCCGGCCAGTAGCCCGACAGGCCATGCGCGCATATATTTTTTCCCGTAAGCGAACTTGCCAGCCGGCGGCACGTCCGGGTTCTCGCTTATGTCTATCTTGCTGAAAGTCGCCGGCCTTGTTTCAAGTATGTTGGATATGACAAAGTAGAGTATTAACGGCAAAAATATGTCGTATCCAACAAAAAGAATGACACTCGACACGTTCAGGAAAACTGCGACGACAGGGAACAGCACGAGCCCCATCACAGGCAAAACTATTCCGAGCGCGTGCACAACCATGACAGGCAGCTTCAGGTTCTGGTTGAAATGCCTCGCCTGCTCGCGGCTGCCCTCGAGTATTATATTTACTGCCTCGTCCAGAAGCTGTATTCTTTTCTCGCCGATCTGCTTCAGCGATGTTATCATTAATTCAATTGATTCGACAAACGGCCTGTTCTTGGACCACTTGCCGGTATAATCTGAGATGGCTTCCTGCATCGAAAGATATGTGCCCAGCTCCACGTCCCAGAGCAGCTTCTTCATCTCGTATCCGAGCATGCCGCCCAGGTTTTGCGATGCGAATTTCACGGCGCCTTCCAGATTCGGGACATTCCTCATGTACATCGCAATGTACAGCACCAGCGTCACAAGCTCCGACCCCGCTTCAGATTCATAGCGGCGGCGGAGGCGTTTCGGATACGAATAAAGATAATATGTGAAAAAAAGGCTGAGCATAATCGCGAGTGCGCCGTAGCCCAGCGGCAGCCCCGGCAGCTTGAGTATTGGCAGTGTCATTAGCAGCAGCAGGGGCACCATCGTTACGAGAAGAAATAAAATTGTTAGCGACGAGACGCCAGTCGGCGTCACCTTCAGGTGCGCGAATTCTATCGTCTCCTCCATCTTCTGCGCGCTTTTCTTGTCGGGCTTGACTTTTATTATTTTTTCGGCAGAGTTGCACGCCTTTGCATAGAAGGTCCTGCGCAGGCTGGCGAACTTCTCTTCCTCGTTGTAGAGCTTGTACTCCCGCGATATAAGTTTGCGTATTTGTTC
>DATDXH010000040.1:0-25346 GCA_035289405.1 archaeon
ACAAGGAAATAAGCGGTATATTACTTCCTTGTTGACTATACAAGGTGAAGCGAAGCTTCACCTGTACAGGATAATCTTCGATTATCCTTGTATGTGATCCAAATATGTGGGTATCCCGATTTATTATTTGGATCACTATATTTGTGAGTCGCCCCCTTGTTTCGTATAGAAATGTTGAAAATATTGCCCAAACACGACCTATGTTTCCTATAACAACCTTATAGAATAAAATTACAAATACGGCACTTCCACATGAAATGATGGGGTGTTTATACTTTCTAAAAATGATTTATAGAAAACATATTTTTCAGATGGAATAATGTTTATATACCCACAAAGAGAAGTATGGGTATTGAAATTTTAAATTTTCCAAAAGAAATGTAGGTGCTGTGTAGCTGTTCACTTGTTTTTGGTGAATTGCCTGCTGCAAATGGGGTGTTGGAATGCTGAGCAAGACTAGCAATATTTTTGTACAATACATAGAACAGGAAGACATATTCAACGACAAAAAGACGCTTTCATCTTCTTTTATACCACAGAAAATTTCGCACAGGGATGCCGAGCTGCAGCAGGTTACATCCGTGCTGGCGCCGGCCCTGAAGGGTTACCACCCAAATAACATATTCATATACGGGACGTGCGGCACAGGCAAGACGATCTGCACGAAGTTCATAATCAACCAGCTACAGGACGCCGTCAAGCAGACAGGCAAGAGTCTACGTGCAATATACATAAACTGCAAGATGAAAAAGGTCGCGGACACGGAATACAGGCTTTTTGCCCAGCTGCTCAAGGAACTTGGTGAGTGCGTGCCGGACACTGGGCTGCCGACGGACGTGCTTTACAGGCGGTTTTTTGAAAAGGTGGACAGCAAACCATCGACAGTGGTAATAATACTTGACGAAATAGACACACTTATCAAGAAGGTCGGGGATGATTTTCTTTACAACCTCACAAGGATAAATCAGGACCTTAAACAGAGCCACATAACCATAATAGGCATAACAAATGACCTGTCCATGCGGGACAACCTTGATCTTCGTGTCAAGTCGTCGCTTTCCGAAGAGGAAGTACTTTTCAAGCCGTACAACGCGGTCCAATTAAGAGATATATTGAAGGAACGGGCTAACGGGGGTTTCAAGGACGGTGTTGTCAACGAAATTGTGCTGAGCAAATGCGCCGCCCTTGCCGCACAGGAACACGGCGATGCCAGACGGGCACTGGATCTGCTACGCGTTGCAGGTGAACTGGCAGAGAGAAGCGGCAACGTATCAATAACAGAGAGTCATATTGATATGGCACAGCAAAAACTGGACCTTGACAGAGTTTTGGAAACAGTGAGAAGCCAGCCGGGCCAGTCACAGGCTGTTCTTTATGCCGTTATAAAATTACACGACCGCGCAACCACACAGAAGGGATGGACAGACAAAAGGGTGCTTACTGGTGACGTATTTGAGATGTACGCGACCGTGTGCAAGTCAAACGACATGAAACCTCTTACTCAAAGACGCGTCAGCGACCTTATCGGCGAGCTGGACATGCTCGGAATAATAAACGCAAAAGTAATTTCAAACGGACGCTACGGAAGAACACGTGACATATCTCTGGCGGTAAAAGATGATTTGATGCTGAGGATGAGCAACTTTCTTAAGGAGCGGTTCGAGTAGGAGCATGAGTGTGCGTTTACAGCTCGAAAATGCATTGCGATGGTACGATTGATATGGAAAAGGAGAAGGTAGTGGCAGAATTCTTCAAACACGGCCATCTCCTCACTGAAGAAGCATTAAAGCTTCTTGATCATGTAGATGATACTGATTGGAACCTCCCGCTTGTGGTGGATGCCGGAGACATTCAGAAGCCATACCGGATAATAAAGAACATAACATCCAAAAAAACCGAATTGAAGAGCGACGATTTCGTCAAATTTTTTAATTCTAAATATGAGAAAATGAAAGCCATAATAACCTCCAGGATAAATAAGGACTTTATATCGCTGAATAAAATTGGCAACACACGCGGCGAAGTGTACACGATAGGTATAGTCAGAGACATAAAGGACAAAGATGGGAAAAAAATCGTTGAAATTGAGGACACGACTGCAAGCATACCGGTTATTTTCGATAGTGTGGACGTAGAGCTGGACGACGTGATAGCAGTACAGGCGATAGAGGGCGGAAAGGTGCTTTTCGGAAAGAAAATATTATACCCGGACATACCGTTGCGCAAACCGACTGCAGGCCGCGGTAAGGGCTGTTTCGTTTCTGACCTGTGCCTTGACGAGTCGCCGCGAGCGGACGCTGAAAAATTCTTTCAATGGTTCGGTCGCAGCGACGTGCAATACCTTTTCGTAGCCGGCAGGATAGGCGACCTGGATCAGTTGGAGAAATACGTCGAACAATATTGTTACATAAAGACGGTCTTCCTGGTATCCGAGGAAAAGATGCCGGGGCTGCCTATAAAGGTGAAAAACAGCCGGATAGTATCACTGAGCAATCCCGCCATGGTGGACGTTGGCGGGTTAAAAATACTAATGGCGCAACGTGCCGATGCAACGATGCTGAAGAAAAGGCATCTGGGCAAGTCAGACGTAATAACGGAGGAGGACTATATGGCACTGGACGAGATACCGGATGTAGTGCACAGCGGAAATTCTGCGGAGCCGTACATCACAAACTACAAGTCCGTCACGCTGGTTAATTCAGGCTCACTGCTCGGGACTTTCAGGCCTGTTGTAATAGATTTTTCAACAAGGGACGCAGACTTGCTAACGGTCACATGAGATGGGAATTTTGATCAACAACAAGCGGTCAAAGTCCTCTATTTATTATTTTCCGGCAATTTAAAGTGTGGTCAAATGATTGTCAGATTTCAAATTCTCGACGCGGATTATTTCCTGAATGGCAACAAACCAGTCCTTAGAATGTTCGGGAAGACTGAAGAGGGCAAGAGCGTCTGCGTGTTGTACGACAAATACCAGCCGTATTTCTATGTCAAATGCGAGAACCCCAGAAATCTCGCAGGCGTTAATGCCGTAAGAATCGACGAAGTCGAAAGATACCTCGCCATCGGCTACCAGGAAAACAAAACAAAACTTTACAGGATAACGCTTACAAACCCGCAGGACGTGCCGAAAGTAAAGGATCAGCTGATTAACAACAAACTTGTGGAGGCGGTGTACGAGGCCGACATACTTTTCAAGTACAGGTTCATGATCGATAAAGGCATATACGGCATGCAGTGGATAGAGGCGGACGCCGAGCCCGTCAGGACACAGGTTTCAAAAATATCAGCTTACGCAGCAAACGCGCTGCGTCCAATAGAGGAGAGCAAGAACGCGCCGCTTAGATACATGGCTTTTGACATCGAATGCGTGCCTTCAGACGCGAGAAAGCCGCTCGACGCCAGAACGGACCAGATAATAATGATTTCTCTGCATTTCTACCCGGACTACCGCGAAAAGAAGACACTTGTTCTCGTTGCGAAACCATTCCAGGGTGAGGATTCAAGGGGATTTTCAAACGAAAAGGAGATGCTGGAGGAATTCCTGCAGATAATTAACAATTACGACCCTGACGTGCTTACGGGGTACAACATAAACGGATTTGACTTTCCCTACATAATGGAAAGACTGAAGCAGAACAAATTGCCACAGAACCTTGGGCGGTCGGACAAGAACACATTCTCGCGCACGCTTGGAATAACACAAGAATACGTGCTGACGGGCAGAGTGGTCGTCGACCCGTACCAGATCCTAAAGAAAGATCCATGGGTCAAATTTCACAGATACGACCTCAATACAGTATCCAGGAATCTGCTGAACGACGGGAAACTGGACATGGAATACGGCGAGATAGGCAGACACTGGAACGGTTCTCATGGCGATGTGACAAAATTAGTCAATTACGCAAGGAAAGACGCCGAGCTTTCTATGAGGCTTGTAGTGGACAGGGGAATGCTTGACAAATTTGTCGAGCTTGCGAAGATATCCGGGCTGCTTTTGCAGGACTCGATGGGCGGTCAGACAAGACGCATAGATACGATGATACTTCACGAATACTCAAAGAGAGATTTTGTCATGCCAATCGCCCCGACTAAGTCGGAGCTTATCAGGCGAACAAAAGAACGTGACAAGCAGGGACTCAAGGGTGCGATCGTTCTCGAGCCAAAGAAGGGACTGCATTCGGAAGGGTGCGTACTGGTGATGGACTTCAAGAGCCTTTACCCGTCCATAATGCGCACATACAACGTATCGCCTGATACGCTTACAACAATGGCGGAGGGCACACATCAATCACCTTCCGGCGTGTACTTCATAGACCAGAAAGTGCGCGAGGGCATACTCCCAAACATACTGACACGCGTTCTCGAAGCGCGCAGCAACACGAAGAGACAGATGAAGGTTGCCAGTGGTGATGAAAAAAGGGCGCTGAATGCAAAGCAGCTTGCGCTAAAAGACATCGCGAACAGCGTTCATGCAAATACCGATATCGTCGTAGAAGATGCTTCCGGAAACATAAGTGTATATGAAATAGAGGAGTTTTTCAACAAACTTTCCAGAAACCATAAAACAATAAATCTCGGAGATACGGAAGTGATAGAACTAACGGGTTGGAAAACACTAAGCGTTGACCGCGATAAATCATGCTTCAAGCCTCTATATGCCATATCTCGGCACAAGCCAAAAGGTGACTTGACAAGGATAAAGACGAAAATGGGTGAGGTCGCTATAACAGACGATCATAGTGTCATGATAATGGAGGGTAAATTGTCAAACAGGCAACGCACGAGCAAATTCAATAAGCTGACCGCGAAGGGCGGCAAAGCGGTTTCTGAAAATGACGTAATAGCACAGGTCAGGCATGTACAGCTACCGGAAAATGGGGGTATTACTTTCAACTGGCTGGACTTTCTCAGATCGCTGCCGGAAGAAGAGACCTCAGATATATGCCTGTACGTCCCAAAAAGCCTTGGACTTAATAAACACGACTGGCTAAAGAACAGGGCAATGATGATTTCTGCATTCAATGGGCCCATGGATTCTGTATCCCTACAAAATTTTGCAGAACGACAAATATTGAGAAGTTCTGAAGGGCTTCTAATAAACAGGGTTGGGCTTACGACAGTTGGCAACTGCGGGCTTGTCCCTGTCTATGAACCAACGGAAGACGGTGAAATACTGCCCGATTTTTACGAAGACTTTGTTAATGCCAAAGAGGAGCCAAATTACTATACACTATCGATCAATTCTGTACGCAAACTTCCGAAATTCATTGAAAGACATGCATTACTAGCTTTCGGAGGCGCGCACCAAGGCCACAGGAAAATACCAGTATGTATGCAGGTAACGGAGGAACTCGCTGAACTGTTAGGGTGGTTCGTGGCCGAAGGCAGCACCTATAACAAGAATAACGCATCTTTCAAGACAACGATATCAAATGCAAATAAACAGAATGTTGCACGCATACAATATCTTATAAAAAAATGCTTTGGATACAACGCAAGTTTGTTCAATAATGACATAACCATGGGCACAAAAGCTCTTTATTTGTTTTTCAGGCACCTATGCGGCTTCCATTCCTATGCCAAACAGGTGCCAGACCTAATTTTAAACTCAAACAACAAAATCCGCAGCGCATTTATCAGAGGGTATTATTCCGGCGATGGGAATGCAAAGATACACCGCATGAATACAGTCAGCAAGCGCTTGGCTGCACAGCTTAATCTCATGCTAAAGGAAAATGGAGGTGTGCAGCATAATGCATTCGATGGCGTATATCGTATATCAAGAAGACGGACTATGCGGGGCAACAAGATAGTCTCTGGCGACCTCTTTGGGCAGCAGCCAAAGATAACACGCTGCACACCTTCTGAATATGTATACGATTTGTCGGTTCGTGGCACCGAGATGTTCGTGACAGCCCAAGGGCTTGTGCTGCACAATTCGTTTTACGGCTACACGGGCTACATAAGAGCGCGCCTTTACACGATAGACGTCGCAAGCACGATAACGGCTTACGGCAGGAAAAATCTTGAGAAAACAAAAAAACTCATTGAGGACAACTTTGGTCTAGAAGTGATATATGCCGACACTGATTCCGCATTTGTCAAGACTAAAACAACCGACTTGGACGAGGCGCGGGAGTTAGGCGAGAAAATATCAAAATTCGTCACCGGAAACCTCCCCGGATATCTCGAGTTGGAATTCGAGAAAATATACAGGACATTCCTTATACTAACCAAGAAGCGATACGCGGGCTGGAGGTTCGACAAGACGGATGATGGATGGCATGACGAGATAGAGATGAGGGGAATAGAAACCGTAAGAAGGGACTGGTGTCCTCTAGTATCTGAATTGATGCTAAAAGTGCTTAACATAATACTGATGGAAGGCGACCTGAGCAAGGCAATAGAACTCGTCAAAGTAACTATTGAAGATCTGCGCAACGGCAAGATACCGCTGGAAAAACTTACAATAATCAAGGGCATAACAAAGAGTGTGGAGAGTTACGAAGGCACGTTGCCGCACATAGAGCTAGCCAGAAAGCTCACGATACGCAACCCGCATAATCCGCCAAAAGTCGGCGACAGGCTTGGATTTGTCATAGTTAAGGGCGATCAGATGCTCTCCAAGAGGGCTGAAGACCCGAAATATGTAGAGAAAAATAACATACCACTGGATTCCGACTACTATGTGCAGAGCCAACTGTTTCCGCCTGTGGAGAGGATATTCACGTCTGTTGGAGTGCAAAAGACAGAGGTGTTCGGCACAGGCCGCCAGATGTCACTTGGCGACATAATGAGCGGCAACAAACGCGTCATGAAGCACAACATAGAGGTCAAATATTCGAAACCGCTTGACGGCTGGGAAGAATTTTTGTGCAAGAAATGCGGCAAAAACTACAGGCGCATGCCCCTCAATGGAGCTTGCGAATGCGGCGGCGAGCTTCTGATCGGCTATCATGGCGCTACCAGCGACAAGGTTACCGTCAAATAAACCAGATCAAGGGAAATCCGGCTATTTTTCTTTTGGGGTCTAAAAACCACACCTACCCCTGTTTATGGTTCTTCACAAATTCTTTTTTAAAATACAGTTCTCCACCAACCAAAAATTTATATATGGGGTAAATTAATTTACTAACCATGACAAACAGGCACATCAAGCTGATAAACGGCAGAAAATATTATTACGAGTCAATCAGAAGAGGCAAAAAGGTCACAAGCAGGTACATAGGGCCCGTCGACGAAAGGAAGAGAAAAAGCAGAAAGACGGACGCCGCCGAAGAACAGACTCTTCAGGACATACAGCAGGAAACCAATCCAGCCGGCGACGAAAATTACATAGGTTAGTTCTATTCTTGTGTCGGTCTCGGAAACAACTTTAACTGGTCGTCTTTTATCTCGGCAATAACCTTTGGAACATGTGGCTTATGAATGTTCGCCGTAATACGCAAAACAGAAAACCCACGATTTACGTCGCTTTCGTATATAAAATCATCGTCTACAAGTCCATCAAAATCCATTGCATCTAGGGTTTTCATGAAACCTCTCCAAAAATCAGCAGGCATCAAATCACGCCCCAGAAAATGGTAAGAACGCCCAGACTCTAGCAAATAACCGTCTTTCTGGTTCAACCTGCCTAAAAAGTTATAAATTCTTTTTTCATTTTCCTCACCGACCTCGCAGGAAAAATCTATTTGCGGCAAATGAAAAGTGGAGTAGACAACTCTAACTATTGACGATAACCCAAGAACATAATTGTCATTTTCACATATCTGGTCCCTTATGGAATCGATCGTTCTATTTTGAAATTCATAGGGCGTCATGGTGAGGCGAACTCTAGGTTGACTGTCGTAGGAGTCTGCCGGATCGTAGGAAACAAATTCTAAGTATTCTATGCGAAGATCCGATGCGATGTCTCTTATCATATTGTGTAGAGGCACGTCAGGTCTGTGTGTTATTCGCATTTCTAAAGTAATAATAAAATTTATTTAAGCACACGAGAAGTGTAGCCGACTATTAGCACGAACAGGCTGATAAGTGTTTTTAATAGTATGTACACCCACATTATGACAGTCAACGCACCTAGATTTGTTTCTATTATTACAAAAACCGTGGCTGCAGATTCCACAAGCAAAATTATACCAATCAAAAAAAGAGCGACCGATAGAAGATTCAATCTCTTCGGCATTATTTCTCCTGCTCCTTAAGGTCCATTATTGCCTTCGCGAGATCGTTATTGAGTTCTTCGAGTTTCTTTACTACTGTGTCTCTGTCCTTGCCGGTCTTGTCCATGACAATTCTTACGTCCTCTTCGCTTACAGGCACGCTTTCAGAAACTTCACCACTTATCTGGTAAACTTCGCGGCCCATCATGTCGGCGAGCATTATTTCAGGCTTGGATATGACTATGTTCTTCTCTTTTGTTTTTATTATGACGACTTCCGCTGGTATCTGCTGGACTTTCATGTTCAATTTCTTCATCATCTGCTCTATCTTTTTAGGATCAGGTCTTCCACCGAACATAAACATCACGAGCCGTATAGGTTGCTTTCGAGTACTGTGGATTCGCACAGTACCATACTTGATTAGAATTATTCTATTATCGTAGACGTTTAAAAGCTTCTAAGCATCCTAATAAACTTCTTAAGAAGAAGTTTAATCAAGAACTACTAACATGCTGGACATTTTGCTGTTCATGTTCCTTGGGATTTTAGTGGGAGTCGGGTTCGGCCTCGTGCCTGGGCTGCACCCCAATACTATAGTTCTTCTTGTGCCTCTTCTTGCACAATTAAATTTGCAACATTTGCCGCTGATCGCTTTCATTGTCTCAGTAGGCATATCGAACACGTTCCTTGATTTCATACCGTCGATGCTGTTCGGTGCGGCGGAAGCGGGAAACGAACTTACTGTGCTTCCGAGCCACAGGATGCTACTGGAGGGCAACGGCTACGACGCGGTAAAGCTGGCAGTGATCGGCGGGATCGGGTCAATTTTTTTAGTAGCACTGATGCTGCCGCTAATAATTTTTGGCGTGCCATCCATATACGAGTTCTTCAGGCCGGTAACATATGCGCTACTGATATTTATTGTGGGCACCATGGTTTTTTTCGAGAAGGGCACAAGGGCAAGAATAATTTCATTATCTTGCTTTGTTCTTGCCGGCGCTATAGGAATCGCCTCCCAAAGGCTGCCGATAGAGAACGCGTTCCTGCTTTTTCCAATTTTTTCTGGCATGTTCGGCGTAAGCGTATTACTTTTTGGCGCCAACAAGAAAATAAAAATACCTCAGAGGAAAAAGGACATTCACGTAAGCGGTCGGCAGCAGCGCCGCGCAGTTCTGTTTGGCAGTCTCGGCGGCATATCATCCGCACTGCTGCCTGGCGTCGGCACTAGCGAGATCGCGTCGCTGGCGAGCGTCGACAAAAATGAGAAATCTTTCCTGATGACTGTTGGCGCAATAACACTCTCAAATACGCTTATTTCGGTCATGGCATTGTGGCTCATAGAAAAATCAAGGAGTGGCATAGCAGTGATTCTTGAGCAACTCGTGACGATAGGCTTTAACGAAATAATGTTCATAGCTGGTGTTGCGCTGGTTGTTGCAGGCGTTTCAGCTTTGCTGACTCTTGCACTGGCAAAGAAGACGATTGGATTTATGGGGAAAATAAATTACTCTGCCGTGAACAGGACAATAATAGTTATCATAGTTGCAATGACAATAATTTTCACCGGCGCATACGGGCTGCTGCTTTTAGTCACGTGCACAGCGCTGGGAGTCTTTGTGAACCTTTCAGGGATAAGAAGGAGCACGTTGATGGGCGTCTTGATATTGCCGACAATTATTTTTTACCTGCCTTTCTGAGTTTTTAACGTTTACATTTCATGTAATTTTAATGAAAATAATTATAATGGCTCCAGATGCTACTAACTTCTTTACAAAAGAACAGAAGCAAAAACTCGCGCAGGCCGGGGCAGTTGTATATGTAGATGGGCCGAAGCCTTTTGAGGAAGTTAAGGAATTGTTTTCCAAAGACAAGAAAATAATAGCAGTTGATTCTGATTTCTGTGATTGGAAAATCTCTAATGACGTACTAGATAAGACACAAAACCTCAGTGCGGTCTGTTTGCAAACAACATCCTTTAGTTGGATAGACACGATGTACGCGAAAAAGAAGGGTATTGTAGTGACAAATCTTAGAGGGTTTTCAAGCGAATCCGTTGCAGAATGGGCTGTTATGATGGCAATAAATCTCGCAAGAAAGATTCCGCTCGTGTTGAAAGACGGCTGGGTCGGCAACTCTACAAAACACAAGGGTATTGAATTGAGGGGCAAAACTGCAGGTGTCATAGGGCTAGGCACTAATGGTACTAAAATCGCTGAATTATGTCATGGGCTGGGTATGAATGTAATTTATTGGTCGAAGAAATCTAAGGATAAACGTTTCAAATATATGTCACTAAAGGAAGTTTTCTCAAATTCAGACGTTATATTTCCAGCATTCGCGCAAAACAAAGATACTGAAAAATTACTTACACAGTCTCTTCTTAAGTCAATGAAAAAAACTACAATTTTTGTAACTACAGTTCATAAGTATAATCACGAGATGCTTTTAGAAATGGTAAAGGAAGGGAAGCTTTACGGATATGGATTTGAACTGAATCCTTCAGAATTCAAAGAATTTAATTCGTACGAGGGGAATGTTTGGGCTGGTCCTGATATTGCATGGGCTACTGAAGGTTCAATGAGATCAAATGCAGCACAATGGGTAGAATCTATAGTTAATGCTGCAAAGGGTAAATATCCGACAAGAATTAATTAAATTATTTCTAGTCCTTGATAATTCTCTGGACGATTGCGCCGAATGCCGGACGTGCTATTAGGATTCCTACAAGCACGCCTATTATTGTTGTTATCGCAAAGCCACGCAGCAACCCGAATCCTATTATCATCAGCGGCAGCATCGCGGCTATGACAGTGCCGCCAGCTCCGAATATCACGAAGAACGCACGCTTTAATTTTTCACGCACCGTTGCAGCATCAGATTCTTTTCTAAGGGCTTGGTCTATTATCATGATCTGACTGTCTATTCCAGTTCCTACAGACGCTATTATACCCGCGATTGCCGGCAGGTCAATTGTCCAACCTATCAGCGATGCTATTCCAAGTATTATGAGTATTTCACTCAATGAAATGGCCAACATAGGCAGGACAATTTTTATTTTCCTGTACCTGATCGAGACGATTGCTACAACGCCAAATATAGCTACAAGACCAGCAAGCATTGCATTCTTTAGGAAACCCGTTCCAAGAGCTGCTGATACAGTATCAAGCTGGACAATCTTTACCGCGGTCGGAAGCGCGCCAGAGCGCAGGATGGATTGCAATCCTGCCCTTTCTTGCACCGCGGTTTTTTGATCGCTCGCGGCGCCTGTTATGGATATCTCGGTTTCCGCACGACCCTTCAGCGTCGATGAAATGCTGAGAGAATCAACAAGATTGTTGTCCAAGTAAAATGTTATTGGAGAACTCAACGAGCCGGTACCTGGTATTACGTCAAGATTGCTTGTGATATACGCGAATCTTTGTGCGCCCTCCTGACTAAGCTGAACGGAGAAAGACCAGCTGTAACCGTCGCCAGTCGGCTCGATTCTAGAGCGCTGTGGATCAAAAAATACAGTTCTTATGTCGTCGCCCTCGAAAACTGTGGCTGTCAAGTTTATTTTATTCTGGGAAATCGTGTTAAACCTGAATAGAATACCGTCAAGCTCGAATGTTTCCTGAAGTGCATGCTGGATACCGTTGATCGTTATCGACTGATTGTTAGCAGAGAAGTTGTAAACCCTACTTAATTTTATAGAACCTAAGCCGCTAATAGTTTTCGGCTCTATATTTATTTTCGCCTCGAACTTCCCCTGATTCTCTAGCAAACTCCTCAGTTCTTCCTTGCTGCCGCCCGCTATGCTTATCTCAACAAAACCTTTCCCTTCGTGGTAAATGGGCCTGAACACGGCCTCACGCAATCCGTAGACATTTATCCTGGTCTGCAGCGTGGTTATTATCTGGTCTATGGTTTCGTTGTCGCTTATGTTCGGCTCAAGAACTGCGCGTACTCCCCCTTTCAGGTCAAGCCCAAACTTTAGATTTGTTGTAGAAACAGGCTCGATTTCTATGCCGAGGGAACCGTTTACACGCACAAATTTTGTACCTTTATTAGTATCTATTTTGACTGCGCCAGAAAAATTATTGTTAATTTGCGAGTCAGCCGGCATGTCATTTATTTTGTATATTACCTCTCCTACACCGATCCCCGCAACCTGGCTGCCGACACCTGTTACGACAAATCCGCTTGCATTCAGATTGAATCCTACCAACAATAATGATATTGCGATAAAGAACGCCCATATAAGAATTCTAGGACTCTTTAGCAAGTCTCTGGGCATAAGCGCAACAAAAGATAAAATGACAAATGGCACTATTACAAGGGTAGAGTTCACGTACAGCGCTGCCACGGATGTTAATACGAGGAGTATTATCCACAATACAAATCTCATCAAATATTTCATTCTTTTCGCCTCTTTCTCGCAAGCCACATCCTTAGTATGCCTGCGTTAGTCATCCATGTCGTAGGAGCGTCCAGCAAAGTTCCAATAATCAGCACGAAGGCGATCTGTTCTATTATTACAGAACCGGCAAGGAAATACATTGCAAACAGAGCGACAAAAATCGTGGAAGTCATTGTCAGGCCGGTTTTCATCGCCCTCTTTATTCCAGCGCTGACGTCCTTATTGTTACTTTTCAAGAGCTCAGAAGTGAGCACCATATTCGTATCTACAGAGTAGCCTATTACCATCAGCAGCGCGGCTATAACAGGCAATGACAGGGCTACACCGGTAAGGTGAAGAATCGCGACTGTTATTACGATGTCGGCTGTAGCAGCCAGTATGACTATCAACGACGGAACGACTGAACGGAATAGTATGAAGACGGTTATAGCCATCAAAATGAATGCAGCTATCAATGCAATCTGGGCCTGCTGGAAAAATATGTTGCCTATAGTAGGGCCTATTTCCTGTATGGTAGGATCGCCGTTCACAGAAGCAAACCGTTTTACAGTTTCCACTATTTCGTCCGTGTCGCTATCGAAAGACACTTCTATTATGAGGTTTTTTACAATTCCTGTTGTCACGTGCACTGTAGCGTGGGGCAGCGCGGATTTTATGGCCTCGACGTCGACAGAATTTATCTCGAATGTGACAGATTTCCCGCCTGTAAGTTCTATATCGCGTTGCATGAACGAGCCGGTGGTCAGTATATTGTTAGCTATTATGCCTATGGACAGAACCAGCAAAATGATAGGTACCCACAGCCATATTTTCCAGTATTTTTCGAACTTTTCATATATCATTTTTAATCACTTGCAGCAGCTGTTTTCCAGTATATAAATTTTAATATGCTACTTTAGCCGTCCAAATGTACGATGTCATAGTAGTCGGCGGCGGCGTAGCCGGGGCATATCTGGCTAGTAAGCTTAGCGGGCTTAATGTATTGCTTATAGAAAAGAATAAAAACATAGTACTGAAAGACAGCGGGATTGTGTCGAAAGACTTCCTCGAGTTCTTTGACGAAGGTTTGATAAAATGCCCAATAACAAGGATGGACGCATTTTCACCCTCCGGCAATACGTTTACGCTGAACAGCCGCAACCCATTTGCGTACATAATAAAGCGGGAGATGTTCTCGAGGAAATTGAGAATAGAAGCGCGGAAAAACGCGACAATAGTCTATGACAATGTCAAAGGGGTGACATTCGGCAAGGAGTCTGTTACGGTGCATGGTGCAAACGGCACTTATGAGGGTAAATTGATCGTCGGCGCAGACGGTGCGAACTCCACAGTACGCAGATACGCACGCATACAGCGCCCATTGCTATCGTTAGGAATCATGGTTAAGACCAGAAGCAAAATGACCGGAAACATAAACGTATTTTTTAATAAATATTACTCTCCTGATTTTTTCGCGTGGATAATACCCCAGAATAACGAGTATGGAACTATATCGTCCGTCAGGTCAAGAAAATATCTTGAGAATTTCAAGGAAAAGCAGTACCTTCCAACAGGCATGACGTACGCTTACCTGATCCCAACCGGCTACGTCAAGAGCTACGCAAACCGCATGCTGCTTGTCGGGGACGCATGTGGCCAGAACAAACCGCTTACGGGTGGCGGTATCATGTTTGGGCTTCGTGCAGCAACGCATGCTGCCAACACAATTACCGAGGCATTTGAAAAAGACCGTCTTGACGCGAACTTCCTGAAAAGGTACGAATCCCGGTGGAAGAAGGATTTTGCGTGGGAGATAGACAAGCAATTCCTTGTTAGAATGTTTTACAGGAACCTTTCAAATGCCGACATTGACAGGCTATTCAGGGAAGTAGGGCCGCATATGGAGAAGCTGGAGGGTTTTGATTACGACAATTTCAGCGGGGCCTGGATAAAGATGCCGAAACTGAAGATGCTGAAACTCGGGATTTCTCTGGCCATGGGCGCACGCTAAACATGGAACGTATGTTTTTGTTGTGTATTTTTGTGGGCAATCACATCTTCCTTCATGCGCTAGAAGATGGGATCCAGATGAACATTATAAAGAGAGCAATGTTCATCTTAGATAAAATCATATCCAAAAATCTTTGCTCGGCTTACCATATCTTCTTGATCTCAAATTTTCGGCTCATATAAATAAATGATATTCCACCAAGCAAGTTTACGAACCATATGGTCATGAAGCGGAACGTTATTGAAGCCGCCACTGCTATACTGCTTTCAACGCCATTCAAGCCTAATAGGAATGTCATAACGACTTCCGTCGTCCCAAGCCCTCCTGGCAGAGACGACGCTATTCCTATCATCACAGACAATGCGACTATTCCGGATAAAAGCAGTGGATTTACGTAAATGCCGAATGCGCCAAGGCAAAAGTAAAGAATAAAGCCTTCTATGCCCCACGTGATAATCGCCAGGGCAAAGCATTTCAATAAATTACGTTTCTTTATCTTCACCTTGTAGAACAAATCCATGAAGTTTTCTGGCAATCTTTTTATTATCGGAAATTTTCTGAACAGCCTGAAGAATTTCATCCCGAATCTCCTGCTGTAGAGCACGGTAAACGCAACAACCAGGATAATACTGAATACTATTATGCTTACGGCGCCCGCCAGGAAAAAATTTGAGGTAGCCGAAATGCTCGATATGGCCACGGCAGAAAAAATTAACAATGCAATTACGTCTGTTAACCTTTCCCATATTATTGAGGATAGTGATGATGAAACGTCTACGCCCTTTCTAATTTTTAATAAAACAGCCTTCGCCGGCTCCGCCGCCTTTCCGGGGGTGAAGTTGCTTATGGTCCATCCAAGAAGCTGGACGGGAAAGATTTCTCTAAAACTCACATCTTTTAAGAGGACCTTCCATTTAAGCACGCCAAAAACAATTGCAACCAGTGAAATACCAAGCCCAACAAGCAGATACGTGTAATTACTTTCTGCCCAAAGCCGCGCAAGCACAACCGGATTTGCGTAGATTATAATACCTGCCAGTATTACCAGGCTTAGTACGAACATGGCAAGCTTGTACTTTTTCATGCAACCAAGTTTTGTTTTAAGCTTTTTATTGTAATGGATGTAGTCTAATACTGAAGACTTTTGTAAAGTCTTAGTGTACGCAAAGGGCTCTGTTCTTTGCTGTACTACGATCTTTAGGCCATTCATATTACTATACATCCTTACAATAATACTGCGGTCTAAAGACCGCAGTATTTATTCACATTATTTGATAGTGGTCTCTATGCATGCCTTAGGGAAATTGTTGTCAGACAGGGATTTCAGGAAGATTGTTGCAATATTTGTGATTTACAAGCTGTTCGTAATATTTATAGCGGTCGGCACACAATTTTTTGTACCGTCGGATATAACCCATACAGAAAAAGTAACAGATAATTTATTTCTTAACCCATTTGCACAATACGATGCAACTGCTTATCTCGACATAGCTGAGAACGGTTACAGAAACAATTTTGGAGCCCAAGCATTACCCAATTATCATTGGTACCCTCTTTACCCGCTTCTTATACATGTTTTCGGATTCGTTGGCTATCCACTAGCGGCATTCATGATCTCTAATATCGCGTCGTTCTTCGCAGTTTATGTTTTATGGCTTCTTGTGAAAGAAGAACTTGGCAAAGCTAAAGCAAAGAAGACCATAATTTATACACTATTCTTCCCAACAGCATTTTACTTTACGATGATATATACGGAATCACTATTCTTGCTGTTTTCCGTGTCAATATTTTATTTCGCAAAGAAAAATAATTGGCTTCTTGTTGGTGTTTTTGGATTTCTTATAGCGCTTACCAGAATGCAGGGCATACTGTTGCTGTTCCCGGCACTATACATTTACCTTAGAAGCGCTGGATTCAAGTTCAATAAAATAAAAACTAATATACTTTTCTTATTAGGGCTGCCGCTCGGCGTGCTGACTTTCATGGCTTACGAATATTTTATAACTGGAGACGCACTTATCCAGTTCAAGTCTGCAATAAATTTCGGCAAATCGCTGAGTTTTCCATGGGAAGGTATTCTATTTTCAATAAGGGCGCTCTTTGTTGACACGACGCTGATAAATTTATCATATCATATGTATACACTGGTAATAACTTTTGCCTTCATAGCGTTGTTCTATTTCTGTTACAAGAGGCTGAAACCTGAGTACACGATTTATTTTGTGCTTAACATGCTTGTGATTTTAATATCGTCTAACCTTTTTGGTTTCACGCGATACATGCTGATAGTATTTCCGGCATTTATGGTACTGTCAACATTCGATGGCAAGAGAGCGAAATATTTAATTTTAACTGCCTACATATTATTTGTCTTACTTATGGCGGGGTCGATAGTTTTGCATGTAACAGAAAGAATTAGCATACCGTTGCTTTACACGCCACTTTTTTAGGAAATTCTTTTCTTGAAGTAGAATATAATATTTTCCCAGCCTACCTTCCAGCTCCTTACCTTTGATTTCCCGCGACGGATCCTGTATTTTATTGGCACTTCGACGAATTTACCATTTTTCCAGGCTTCTATTTTTATTTCACCGGAGAACGGCCACCTGTCGTTAATTAGAGTTATTTTTTTTAACAGGGCTTTCCTGAACACCCACATACCTGATTGCGAGTCAACAAATTTCGTAAAGAAAAGGATATTTATCCAGGTTGTTATGACCCAATTACCGAACCTATGAAGCAGGCTCATACCGCTGCCCTTTCTTGTGCCGCTGACGAAGTCCGCTCCTGTACGCTCAAGGACGTTTATCAGGGTCGCTATACTTTCTATTGGGTAAGTAGAATCCGCGTCAAGAGTAACTACCAGGTCGCCCTTCGAATGCACGAAGCCGGTTTTGTAAGCACGACCATACCCGCGCCTCGGCTCGTTTATCACTTTTGCTCCGAGGGATTTTGCTATCGCCACCGTCCTGTCTGTTGAATTTGTGTCGACAATTAGTATTTCGTATTTGAATTTTTTCAGGCGGCTCTTTATACCCTTTATTGTGCTACCTATCGACTTTTCTTCGTTTATCGTTGGTATTATAACAGACAAAAACATATACGAAAATTAGTGACAAACAGCTTAAATAAGAACCATGTCAGATATTTCTTGGCCGATTAGTATGGTAAAGTTTTTCGTCTGGTTTTTCCGAGTAATACGCAATAAGAAAGTAATGAAACATATCCCGGATGGAGTTAGGATGCTCGACATAGGCTGCGGCAGCGATTTCTACCTATTGCGCGGGGTCAGCGGCAGAATAAAAAGCGGCACTGGTATGGATATTGCTGTAAAAAACCATACTGAAAAAAACCTCACGATAAGAAAGGCAAGGATAGGCGGCAGGCTTCCATTCAAAAGCGGGTCGTTTGACACGGTTACGATGATTGCTTTTATCGAACATATAACAAACCCCGGTAAAATGCTGAAGGAGTGCAACCGGGTGCTGGAAAAGGGCGGAAAGATAATAATAACGACCCCTATGCCACGTGCAAGGGTCTTCTGGGAAGCACTTGTAGGTATGGGCATGACAGAGGAAAAAACCACAAAAGAGCATGTGCACTATTTTTCACCGGAAGAAATAGAAAAACTGCTTAAGGACGCCGGATTCCGTGTACTGCTATCGAAAAAGTTCGAATTCGGCATGAATTATATGGCCGTAGGGAAGAAAATTTAGCGCTTTTAAAGTTTCTGCTTAAAGTCTCTTACGATGAGCTATGAAATAACCGGAATAATCGCTACATCTTTAATTATTATTGTGGCGCTCTGGATAACGTCTTTTTTATGGTCGGTTTCTGACATACTCAAGACAAAAAAGCCGAAGAAGTGGATAATTCTGGCTTTGGTACCTATCGTAGGTGCTTTTTTCTACTACCTTAATGTGCATACACACGAAAAACTTCACAAAAAGGAAAAACTGCTGCACTTGATTAAGAACAGATGGGTTATAATCGCGATAATCATAATAATACTGCTCAGCATGTACGTACGCCTGGTGGATTACAGGTGGCCTTACCTTCGCAATATCGATTCCTATGTATTCTACCGGTGGATGGACGAGATAGTGCTCAACAATGGGGTCCTCCCGACGTTGGATACTTATCAAATTGCGCCTAACGGCTTTTACAGGCCGCCGGAGTGGATATATCCTTACTTCTATATCGGTGCTTACGCGTACATGATTGCAAATTCGGTCATAAGCCTGACGCTTGTGGAATTTTTAATATATTTCCCGGCGTTCCTTGCGACGTTGGCTGTCATACCCCTTTATTTTATTGGAAAAATGCTCTACGACAGAAAGGCCGGCGTGCTAGCTGCATTCATCTACGTATTTGACATAAGCAACCTCTCGCGTTCATTGGGCGGCGATCCAGATTCGGACGCAATAGTCATACTAATGTCAATGATAGTGATGGCGGCCCTGATATTTACGTACAAATACGCGAGCTCCGCAAAATCTTTCGACAGAAGGCTACTGCTCTATTCGGTGCTGACGAGCATTGCCCTCTGGCTATGGTACTCCACATGGGCGGGGTATTGGTACATATTCTGGCTGTTCACGGGCTTCGTTTTATTAGTAACTTTCTATAGATTAGCATGTGAATATAACGGATACGTCAGATTTGTAGTATTCTTCTTACCTGTAATAGGTTTATTTGACGTTAAAAAATTTATAATCGGAATTAAAAAATCCAAATATATACTGGCTAGCTTTGCGGTATACATGATATTATCATTTGCGCTGACGATACCGCCTTACGGCCTCACTAAGGTGGAGGCGGCTTTGATCGGCCCTATACAGTTCCAGTCGATAAAGGGAGAAGACGCACAATTCCCAAATGTTTATGTTTCCGTTGCTGAGTTGCAGCAGTCTGGAGGTCCTAGGGAAATAATAGCACGCACGAGTGTTGTCGGCGGGCCTCTTATACTGATTTCATCATTTTTCCTGATGATATACGCACTTATCTACCTGCTTTATTCGTACTACAAGAAAAGACAGCATCTCGATACTGTGTTGCTGCTGCTGGTATGGTTCATAGGGCCTTTCATGGCCACGATAGTTGCTATAAGATTCAGCATACTATTTTCTGCCCCGCTGGCAATAGGGTCTGCCATATTATTTTCAAAACTGATACGCATGGCAAGCGGTGAGGATAAAAATTTTGGCGATTGATATGAACAAAGAAAATATATTCAAGCTCGTGGCGATACTAGTACCGATAATTGCGCTTACGTTCGACTTTTTTATAGGGGTTGCAGTCCTCGTAATAATTTGTGGATTGCTCTACTTTACAAAAAATCTGCCTAAGAAAGGACTCGCTTTGGCAATTGTAATATTTTTTGTGTTTGCCGAGCTATATTTCCTCTACTTCCAACCAGCTGTATACATAGCGAAAAGTCAGGGAACAATTCTTGACGATAATTGGTATCAGGCGTTGACGTGGCTCAAGGAAAACACGCCAGAATGCACCGTTGTTGCAACTTACTGGGATCCGGGCCACTTCATAACAGGTGTTGCGAGAAGGGCGGTTGTTTTTGACGGGGCGTCGCAAGGCGAGCTATTCTCCAGAAAGGCCAATTATACAGAAGAAGGCGTCAAGGTTGAGCAGCACGACAGCAACATAAATCATATTGTACTTTACAGCGGCGGCAACAAAACAACTGCGCGTATACAGGATATATCGACAACACTTCTTACAGCAAATGAAACGCTCGCGATTGAGATACTGAAGGAATACAGGAAACCAGGGTGTGATTCTATGTACTACATAGCGTCTTCGGACCTCATAGGAAAAAGCACATGGTGGTCTTACTTTGCCACATGGAACCCCGTAGATAAGAGGGGCACGCCTTATGTCTATAGCACCGCGTCATTGGGAAATGCAAGGCCTGACGTGCAGCAGAATGCGATTATTTACACTTATCCGCTTTCCCAGCAGGAATCGTTCGTTGTGTACGTCACAAACAGCACTGTGATAGCGTTCTTGCAGCAGCAGGGCACTGCGCAGCCGCTGAAGATGCGCCACTTCATTTATTTTGACGCCTCCGGAACAGGCAGACTATACACGCAGGACGACGCTGTCGTAGATGGCACTCTTTGGATAGAGCCTGGCAACGGCGCGGTCCTGTTCATAGCGCCCGAACTTGAGGATTCCATGTTCACAAGAATGTTCCTGTACAACGGCAATGGCCTGCAAAATTTTCAGCTGGTGAACAACTGGGGCGGAGAAGTCAAATTATTCAAAGTGAATTTTAGTTGATGACTTCTAGTTGGATTGCAAGGACTCCGTATTTTCTCTTCCTTTCCAGCGGGTATATTTTTCTGACTTCCCTTAACCAGTCATTAGGCGATTCGAATCTTGACAGACCTAGTTTTTCTGAGTGTTGTTCAAGTAGCTGAAGAAAGGACGTGAATTTTTCTAAATTTAAAACAACAACTTTCAACTTTTTGGTCTTCGTAGAGAATTCTATCTGGTCGCCAATCTTAATGAGTTGCCTTTTTCCATCATACAGCCTGACTTCTACAGTCTTCTCGCCAGACTTTATTGCTACAAATGCCGACTCCGAGATTGTCATCTTGTGCAACATAACTATTTACTCTCGTAGACTTTCTTGTACACGGCTGCAACGTTTTTTGCTATATTTTCCCAGTCGTGGTTAGCTGCGTACACACGGCCGTTTTTTGATAATCTGTTGTAGAGATTTTTGTTTGTTAGGACGCCTTCCATACTCTTTGCAAGCTCTTTCGTGTCGTCGACACCGACAAGAAAACCCGTCTCACCGTTTATTATGTGATCCATCGGACCTTCAGTGGCTGTGGAAATAACAGGCACGCCCGATAGCATAGACTCCATGATTGTTATGCCGAAACTTTCGCGGCGCGATGGAAGGACAAACAGTGACGCTGCTTTCACTTCCCTTATAACATCTTCGTGGCGTTCTATCTTGCCTGCAAAATTGACTTTTGCCCCAAGACTTTTTGCAAGCGCCTCCAACTTGGGCTTCTCAGAGCCTTCGCCTATTATTTTTAGCTGGTGTTTTTTGCGTATTACGGGATCAAGAGAGGCATAAGCGCGTATTAGCATATTTACATTCTTTTGCGGAACAAGGCGACCGACGTACACTATGGAATCATCTTTTTTATTACCTTTTATCGAATCTATGTATTTTGTATCGATGCCGCTGTGCAGTATATCTATTTTTTTCTTGTTCATTCGCAGCGTGTTGATCATTTTATTTTTTATTGATGAATTTACAGTTAGAATTTTATCAAAAGGTAGTTTGCATGACATAATCTCGAACGGCAGACCTGCAAAAGACGCGGCGCTTTTGTACATCTTACCCCAATGACTTAGATAGAGATCGTGTATGGTCGCTACGGACGGTTTTTTTCTCATGAACGCCGCGGCCGAGCACGGTATCAGGGACATATGCCCCTCTGCATGCACAAGGTCGTAGTCACGTTTCATCAGCTGCTTGAAAAGATTGAATACGTAATCTATACAGAATGCATAATTTCGTTTTGGCGGGTTGGTTATTGTTGTGTGACTGACCTTTATTATTTTAAGCTTCTTGAAACGGTCTCGGGAGGTAGATGTGTAGATCTCAACTTCCATGCCATATTTTGGCAGTCTCATCCCAAGCTCGTATACACGTCTCTCTACACCGTATAACGGATACATTATTTCAGTGCATAGCGCAATTTTCATACTCAGGATATCACCTATATTTAGATGGTACGAAATTGCCAGAATATTATTTGTGATATCCTGGCATCCCCAACCACCTGATTGACCTACCACTATTTGAAAAGGTGGTTGTCGATACTTAGATTAACTGAAGAATGAAATTTAAATCGGTGATGTAATTTCTATCCTTGTACCAACTTAGGTATTTAAGTCATTTTATAATACTCTAGATTACGTGATAGTATGAAAGTTGTTTTTATCGATCCTAAGGGCGTCTGGGAAGGACTCAACAACGGCATAGCCTCCATAGCTGCATCCATAAGGGACCGACATGAAGTCAAAGTCGTTGACTTTGTAAACAGAGCCGGCAATGTTGAAAAAAGACTTCAAGTAGCTAGGGATGCGGATTATGTTGGCATATCCATAAAATCCTTCACGCTAGACGAGTCAATAATGGTCGCTAAGATGGTCAAGAAGATAAATCCGGGCGCGAAAATAGTTGCCGGCGGGCCTCATGTGATGGTCGATGGGCTCAACCTTTTGAAGGACAATCCCATTTTCGACATTGGCGTATTCGGCGAAGCCGAGTACGTTTTCAGGGACATACTTTCTGGAAGGGACCCTGCGACTATCAACGGCGTGATATACAGAAAGGACGGCAATGTAGTGCAGAACCCTGCGAATGAGTGGATAACAAACCTGGACGAACTCCCGTTTCCTGTTTACGACGATTTTGATTCCGTGAACATAGACGGACACATGCAGAAGATAGATAACTGGCCGCTTGTAACTAGCAGGGGATGTCCGTATACGTGCACTTACTGCTTCCGAGGAGATATGCTTGTGCTTACGGATTCTGGACTAATTGAAATAAGAGACGTTGTTAATGGTATGAAAGTTCTTACGGATAGAGGCAGATGGAAAAGCGTCTTACAAACTTTTACACGAGCCTATTCAGGAAAAATGATAAAAATAAACATAGACGGTAAAGAACCGATAATAGCAACTCTGAATCATAAAATAAAGACATTAAGGAATGAATTCGAAATGGTAAGGGCGGATAATCTGAAAACCGGAGACATTTTGACGGAAGTTTTGCCCGCAGTGACTTCTGCTGTAGAATCAGGCGGGCAGATAATGCTTTTCAAGTCCAGTTCAAAAGAAAAATTACTTCCTATTATGTCAATCGAAGAGATAGAATTCTCTGGCTATGTGTACAATCTTGAGGTCGAAGATGATCATACTTATACAGTAAACGGGATAGCTGTATCAAATTGCAACGTGCCGACGGTGATAGGCAGGAAATTCCGTACAAGGTCAGGCGAGAACATATTTGCTGAATTGCGTTACGCTCAAGAGAAGTATGGCAGCAAGGAATTCAAGGTGCTTGACGACAACTTCACCCTGCAGATGGACAGGGCCAAGGATATATGCCACCTATTCATCGACGAAAGTATGCCAATGAAATGGACATGTCCTAATGGCATACGCGCTGACAGGCTTGATGAGGAGCTATGCACGCTAATGAAGCAGGCGGGCTGCTACTCTATGTCTATCGGTGTAGAGAGCGGGGATCCGGAAGTGTTTGATAAAATAAAGAAGGGTGAAAAACTGGAGGATGTCGAGAATGGCATAAGACTCGCACAGGCAGCCGGCATAAAGGTTCATGGATTTTTCATAATAGGTCTTATTGGAAGCACGTACGAGGCTGACAAGAGGTCAATGGAGTTTGCGAAACGTCTTGGAATAACGGCTTCGTGGGGCATACTTGTTCCATATCCGGGAACGGAGGTATGGGAGCAGGTCAAAAATGATTCAAATGCACGCATACACAGAGACTGGAAGGACGGATTCCATATAGGTGCGAGGCCGAAGCCGGTTTTCGACACGCCTGAGTACACTGCAGAGGAGCGGGTGCGTGCGTACTACTATGCCAACATGACCACAATAAAGAAAAAAGATATTCCGCGCGCGGCAAAGATGATAATAAAAGGCCTGATAGCAGGGAAATAACTATCAATTAAATAGTCTCATAAGTGATGAAAATAAATGACACTACTTTATTTGCTGGCAACGATTTTCGGTACGGTGAGCGGAATAGCCAACTTCCCGCAGGCTTACAAAATATTCAAAAGAAAGAGCGCCAGGGACATATCAATAACAACGTATTCTATCCTGTTCTTGGGCGCAGTGGTATGGATTTTGTATGGCATTGAAATAGCTAATTTTCCGATAATCATAACAAATATTTTCGGGGCGGTAAACATCGGACTGGTAATTATCGGATGGTTCTTGTACGGAAGGGATAAATAATGGACGCAACGGTCGGAATAATAACACATAACAGGGCCAGAATCATATCGAAATGCCTTGCCGCCGTAGCTAGTCAAACATTCAAACCCAAGCAGATGGTAATTGTCGATACTAGCGACAACGACGAGACAGAAAATATTGTAAAGAAACTCAAAATGCCAATAAAATACATACATCTAAAGGAGCGCATAAGGCAGCCGCCTGCAAGAAACCTTATACTAGAAAATACCAGTACAGAGGTAATAGCATTTTTGGATGATGATGCTGTACCGAAGAAAGACTGGCTGGAGAATATCATAAGGGGCTACGGATTCAACACTAACATATCAGCGGTAGCCGGGCCAGCCGTGAACTGTGATACCGGCTTGAGGCCTATTGTCAAATACAAGAAGACGGATAGGAAACAGAACTTTGTAAATTCGGCCGGTGATGTGCGCTTCAACGGCGCATGGATACCTTCCAGGCCAATGGAGTGCAGTGTGATGATTGGAGCTAACATGTCGTTTCTGACAGAGGAACTGAAGAAAGTCGGGGACTTTGTTGATTTTTACAAAGAAGGCTACGGGTTCAGAGAGGAGAACTTTCCGCAAATGGCGCTCATTAAAAATGGAAAGAAATTCATGTACATGCCCAATGCATTTGTATGGCACATCAAAACACGACAGGGCGGAGCCGACAAGAACTATGAACATTTTTATTTGTGCGGCAAATACCACCGGGTCTTTGCAGACAGGTTTTTCCCAAAATGGAA
>DATDXH010000041.1:0-5352 GCA_035289405.1 archaeon
ATAATTATGACATCAGTAAAAAGTATAGAGTTTGGATTCTTGTCGCCAAAGACAATAAAGGAAATGTCTGCGATAAAGATAGAGCATGCTGAACTTTACGACCCGGACGGATATCCTATAGACGCAGGTCTCACTGATTTGCATCTGGGCGTTGTCGACCCAGGGCTTAGATGCAGGACGTGCGGAGGGACAATAGGACAGTGTTTGGGTCACTTCGGTTACCTAGAGCTCATCAAGCCTGTCGTGCATCCTCTATACGGCAAAAAGATTTACATGATATTAAGAGGCATTTGCAGAAAATGTTCCAAACCTCTTGACAGCGACGAGAATGTAAAGAAAATGAAGAATCCTCTAAACGAGCTCTACAAGAAAAAGAAAAATACCTGCCCGCACTGCGGTGAAAAACAAAAGGAAATAGAATTCCAGAAGCCGACGTCGTACAGGGAGGGCAAGGTAGAGCTAACCAGTGAAGAAGTAAGGCAGAGGCTCGAGAAAATAACGGAAGAAGACGCTAAAGCGCTGAAGATAGAAGGCGGAAGACCTGAATGGTTTGTTCTTACAATACTTCCTGTACCACCAGTGACAGTAAGGCCGTCAATCACACTGGAGACCGGCGAAAGAAGTGAGGACGACCTCACACACAAGCTGGTCGACGTGGTGCGCATAAACGAAAGGCTACGCAAAAACTTGGAGATAGGCGCGCCTGACTTCATAATAGCGGACATATGGGAACTGCTGCAGTATCACATTTCTACTCTCATGAGCAACGAGATAAGCACGCTGCCGCCTGCGCGTCACCGATCGGGCCGCGCATTGAAGACGCTCATGCAGCGTCTAAGTAAAAAGGAAGGAAGATTCCGGGGCAACCTGTCAGGCAAGCGCGTAAACTTTTCTGCGCGTACTGTCATATCGCCAGACCCCCGCATATCTATCAACGAAGTCGGCATACCGATGGACATAGCAAAAGAGCTTACACTGCAGGTGAAGGTGACAAAGAACAACATAAACGAGCTCAAGAAAATAATACTCAACGGAGCGAAAGTGCATCCTGGCGCAAACTACATACTCCGCTCGGACGGAATAAGGAAAAAAATAACCGATGAAAACAAGAAGGACATATCAGAAGAGATAGACGTTGGTTATATTGTTGAAAGGCATCTCATAGACAACGACATAACACTGCTGAACAGGCAGCCGTCGCTTCACAGGATGTCGATGATGGCGCATCGCGCGAGGATAATGCCATATCAAACGTTGCGCATCAACCTTGCGGTTACCATACCGTACAACGCAGACTTCGACGGGGACGAAATGAACCTGCACATACCGCAGACCGAAGAGGCGCAGACAGAAGCCGAGATGCTAATGCTTGTGGAGAATCACATACGCTCTCCAAGATACGGAGCTCCTATCATAACAGGAAAGCACGATCATGTTACAGGATCGTACATGCTGACGAAGAACGGCACAAAGTTCTCACACAAGGAAGCTTCTGAACTGCTTTTTGCAATAGGCATAGAAGATTTCGAGATCAAGGACGAATACACCGGGAAGGATATATTCAGCATGCTGCTGCCAAAGGACCTGAACTTGGAATTTAAGTCATCTGTATATAGCAGCGGCTTTGACGATGAAATGGTCGTGATAAAGAATGGATTGCTGAAAAAGGGTGTGATAGACGACGACGCCCTTGGCGAGAAAAATGGCAAGCTCATAGATGCAATAGAAAGAAAGTACGGCCATGAGGTCGCGAGAAAATTCATAGACAAACTTACAAGATTATCGCTTGACGTTATAACAAAGAAAGGTTTCAGCATATCTGTGTCAGACACCAACCTGTCTGACAAGGCAAAAAAGAAGATAGAAAAAGTTGTGGGAGACTACGAGACTAATGTTGAAAAAATGATAAAAGACTACAATGCAGGCAAGACCGAAGCAACTGCGGGCATGACAAAAAGAACTCTGCTTGAAAACAAGATACTGCAGCTTGGCGGCATGGCTTCGAACGAAGCGGGCGGCATAGTCAAGGCTGACCTGCCACTGAACTCAGCCGTAATGATGGCCATCACGGGAGCGAGGGGTTCCTTCGTAAACCTGACGCAGATGTGCGCGTTCGTAGGCCAGCAGTCGCTTGAGGGAGAGAGAATACACCGCGGTTTCACCGACAGAACCACGTCACACTTTAAACTTGAGGATATAGGATTGAAGGCGCGCGGCTTTGTAAGCCACGGATACAAGCTGGGCATGGATCCGTTCGAATTTTTCTTCGACGCGATGAACTCGCGCGAGAACCTCATGGACAAATCACTACACACAAGACATTCCGGATATATGGAACGACGTCTCGTGAATGCGCTGCAGGACCTGCGCGTGGAGTACGACGGAACGGTGCGCGACAGCAAGAACCACATAATCCAATTCATAGCAGGCGAGGACGGAATTGATCCTGCCAAGAGCGACGCAGGGGAAGTAAACATGGAGAAGGTATTTGGATGAGAGGAAGGAGCTGGTTCAGAGGCGGATTGCATATACTGCCTGATGGGTTACTTGACACCAGAGAAATAGGCGACTACAGGGTGCTGCAGAACGTACGCCTTATCTATCAAGTTGTCTGGGATTCAGACAGACCGATATGTTTTGACGAAATAGAAAATGCCGTGCAGAGACGTCGCAATCATGAAGAGGCCATCGGATCTGGACTTCAATATTTAATTGAAAATTGTTTTATTGCTGAAACTCAAAGAAACGGAATACTTGCATATGACTTAAAGCACAGAACCACCACAACGGCAAATCTCCAAGAAACAGGTTGATAACTATGATGACACAAGCCACAGAGGCTGCCAAACAGGCTATACTGGCTGAATTAGATCAAAAAGGGGGCGGGCCTGTTCATATAGATTTGATAATTGGTAAGCATAGTTTACGTTATGAAGATGTTATGTCTGCTGAATCAAGGCTAGAATCAAGTGGAGTTATATACGTGGACAGAACAATAGCGGGTCATGTTTACACGTTAAGGAGACAATTATGACAGAAACAAAATTAGCTAAGAAAATCATGGAAGACTTTGAGGAATACTGCAAGAAGAATGGAATTTCAGGAAAACAGCGAGAAGAGAAGTTAGCTGTGCTAATGAAAGCTATTGAGAAGTACAAGTACGAGCCTGGCGAGGCCATAGGCGTAATAGCCGCGCAGAGCATATCCGAACCTGCAACACAAATGTGTACTTCATACGATGAAAAAGTTATTGTCAGATTTGAAAATACAATAAAAACAGTGACAATAGGAGAGTTTGTTGACAGTGCGGTAGAAGAGTTGCATGAAAAAATAGATGGGTATGAAATTTTTGACATGCCAGAAAATGTAAAAATTTTTGTGCCCAGCCTGAGCCCTGATAAAAATATGGAATGGAAAAGAATAAGTGCACTATGCAGACATAAAAGCCCTGATTTCCTATTGGAAGTAAAAACAAGAAGTGATAGATCTGTTAAAGCTACGGAATATCATTCATTCGTCGTGGAAAAAGAAGGAAAAATTGTTCCCATCGCTGGCAAAGACTTAAAAGTCGGTGATAAAATACCGGCGATAAACATTTCCGAGATTCTAACAAGAAATAACAATTCCGTACTTGTTTTAATTAAAAATAGTGTAGTATTGGATGAAATAATTGAGATAAATAAGATCGAGCCCTCGTCTGATTATGTTTATGATATGACTATCGAAGATAATCATACATTCACCACGTCTGATGGTTTGATTATTCATAATACGATGCGTTCTTACACGATGGCATCACAATCCGACAGGCTGAGCAAGGTCACGCACGGGCTGCCAAGGCTGATCGAGATATTCGACGCGCGCAAGACATTTGAGAAGAATATGTTCATCTACCTGAAAGACGGGTACAACACAAAGGAAAAGGCAAAAGAAATTGCGGGCAAGATAAAATCCATGAAGATGAGCGACATAATAACTTATGATTCAATCGACCTTGTAAACATGCAGATAGAGTTTGAGCTGGAGAGAGAAAGCTACAAGGATGAAGTCAAGGAGCTGCTGGAAAAGCACGCCAAGGATTGCGACATAACTACAAGGGGCAAGAATATTTACATAAAGCCAAAGAAGGACAATGTCAAAAATTTGAGAAAGATAAAGAACAAACTTCTCAAGCTGCACACGCAGGGCGTAAAGGGAATAGAAAATGTTGTTGTCATAAAGGAAGGCGAGGACTGGATAATACAGACGACGGGCACAAACCTGAAGAAAATACTGCACGTAGACGGTATTGACATGTCCAGGACAAAAACAAATGACATACATCAGATATATGACGTGCTTGGTGTTGAGGCAGCGCGCAACGTGATACTCCAGGAGTCAAAAGACACGCTGGACGAGCAGGGACTGGACGTCGACGTACGGCATTTGATGCTGCTGGCAGACATGATGACATTCGACGGCACTATAAAGGATATCGGAAGATACGGCGTGTCAGGCAAAAAAGCAAGCGTACTGGCGCGCGCCAATTTCGAGGAAACAAAGAAGCACATCGTCAACGCGTCGTTCTACGGCGAGAAAGACAAGCTGGAAGGAATAATAGAAAACATACTGATCGGGCAAATAGCCCCGATTGGCACTGGCATGGTGGAGCTCGCCGTCGACATGGAGAAGATGAAGAAAGGCCTGAAAAAGGCTGAATAATACCGATCCTTTCCTTAAGCTTTTCTTAGGAAGAAAACCTTGGAAAAGAAGATTAAGGAAAGCCGGTATTGCCAACTCGAGATTGAATAAAATTCAATCTGAGTTTTCAGAAGTCTAAAAAACTTCTGCAAAAAGAAAAATATTATAATAAATGGAGTGAAAAAAGAAAATAAAATAATATTGAAGACAAGGTCTACAAAACCCGAGTTCTTTTGGGGTGAGATCTAGACCTTTTCTTTCGGGACAGAATGACGCATGAAATGCGTCGTACGGTAAAGGGATCGATATGGTAGGAGAAATAATAGGCGCAAAGGAAATAGGAAAGGCCATAAAGGTCGGTCGTGTCAAGAAAGTAGTAGTTGCAAACAACTGCCCGAAAGTCCTGATAGGAAAACTGGGCGACGTGAAGATAGAAATTTTCGAGGGCGACCAGTCACAGCTAGGCACAAAACTGGGAAAACCGTTTCCGGTAGCAATGGTCGGCCTTAAGGATATGCTAGATGAACTGAAATAAATATCTGCGGCTTAAAAGCCGCAGTATTCTCGCGAAAAGCGAAGCTTTTCGGAGTCTCAAAGAGCTTCGCTCTTTGCAGATTTGCACGAATGGAAGTAAAATATACGTCCTGAAGGACGGGGTACATGGAGAACCAA
>DATDXH010000042.1:0-2157 GCA_035289405.1 archaeon
GGCCATGGATCAGGGCCGGTTTGTTGTCTGGATTGACGACAAGACTTCTGCACTGACTCCGGAATATATAGAAGCTCATTTTGTCGCAATCGTCGATTCGTTGGAAGAGGGTTATGATCTTTGTGCGCAGCTGCAGGACGAAGAGCGCAAGAAGAACGGAATTGCTACAACACGCTACCGCATTTCAAGCCGCGGAAAAGACTACGTCTGCTCAGAGGACATGAACGAGGATGCGATCATAGAAATACTGAAGAAAATGCCGCTCGACGAGAAGGAGAAATGGCGGGCAATAGAAGAGCTGAATAAGGGTAGGAAGTAAGACCAAAGGAATGCTTGGGGCATTTTTGTTCCGAAATTCTAATTACTCCCTAGAAAATTCGTTCGACCTTTCTCATGGTTACCTTAATTCTTTTATCAAATCAGCAACCTTTTTACCATCCGCATGTCCTTTTACCTTTCCCATGACTATGCCGGTCAGCGCTGAATCATTTTTGCCCGAGTTTTCTTTCATTGAAGTTTTTATTATACCTATGAGTTCTTCGTCAGATATTAACGAGTATTTTGCGATAACCGAAGCAGCCGGGACACCGCCGCACACTTCCGATAAAATATCTCCTATAGAATTTTTTGGTATTTTTCCGTTAGATGCATTCTCTATAACAATTTTCACGTCCTCGAAACTTATTTTATCTACATCGAATCCGTGTCTGCTAAGGTCTTTGTACGTAGAAAGGAAAACTGTCGCCGCGAGCACGTGGTCATAGTTTTTGAGCTCGTTGAACCATGAGTAATACCTTGATTTTACTATCTGCGACGCTAGCTGCTCCGGTATATCCAGCTCGGCTTTCCTTTCCTCGAGTGTTTTTGGCACTTCAACATTCAAAAGTTCTTTTGTTACTCTTATCGCCGGCACGTCCGACTCAGGATAGAGGCGGCCAGAACCAGGCAGCGGCCGCGAATATTTGCTTCCAATGCCGTCCGCGACGCGCGTTTCCTCCGGCACTCCAACCGAACAATAATTAGTTCGTTTTATGACCGCCGTAATAGCCTGCTTAGGATTTTTCCCTGCAGAAATGAATGTAACGTCGTTCTCTGTTGCGCCGAATATTTTTTCAAGCTCTCTAAATTCATCCACCATAGCATGCTTCTCAGCTTCTACATTATGAATTATTCCATAGCCATAGGAATCGGCATAACCTGACAGTTCTTTTCCTAAAGTACGGTCGCCTAATTCTTTCTTCATGAGTCCGCCAAATCCGCGAAGCACTGAAGCAAAAATTCTTCCGCCTTCGTTTATTATCTTAGAAATCATCCTGTTCTTTGTCTTTTCAAATATTTTTGTCACGTCCCTGATGTCTTCTTTTACTTCTCTAAATCCTCTTTTCCTTAGTTCGTCCCTCACCTCAAGCAGTCCGATCTGGCGCAGCACTTCGTTCTCGACAAGTTTTTCCATGTCCTCGAGCTGCTGGAAGCCTTTTATCTCAACACGACTGCCCTCGGCTATGGAAATATTTACGTCCTGTCTTATACTGCCGATACCGCGCACCACATCTACGCTGCGCAGCAGGAGCCCGATCTTCTCGGCCGCTTCTCTTACGTGCTGCGGGCTACTCAAAGATGAGTCGGTGGCGATTTCGATCAATGGGGTGCCCAGGCGGTCGAGACGGTACTCAATGTTGTTGCCCCTGGTCATTGCTGGAGCGCTGTCCTCCTCAAGATTTATTGTTTGGATGCCTACGCTGCCCAAGCTCGTCTCTATGCCGCCATCGGTTGCTATCAACGCCGTGCGCTGGAAGCCAGATACGGCAGAGCCATCTATGACCATCTTGCGCATGACGTGTATCTCGTCGACAAATCTGCAATTAAGCATTTTCCCGATCTGGATGACAGTTTTCAGTGCTTTTTCGTTCATCGGCAAAGGCGGCTGCTCGTCCAGCTCAACGAGGCAAGACGATTCGCGATTTGCACGGTAGACAAAGGTTTTGTCGCGCAGATATTCGAAGAGCGCGGCCGGATCCTTCTCGCCCAATTCACTCTGGACGGGCCGCAGTTTCCTTCGGATCTCTATCGGAAAATCATCACTTTTTTTAATCGGGCAGCGGCAGAACAGCTTGGTGCCGCTACTTAATTGCTGGTGTATCTCCAATCCAGCGCGAA
>DATDXH010000043.1:0-3177 GCA_035289405.1 archaeon
AAAAAAGGAAAAAAGGCTGCCTAACAACAGCAACAATCTTTTCCTGCTTTCTTTGCTTTTTTCTTTTCCACTTTATCACCTATGACGTGCCTCGTCATGACCGCATTCCATGAATTTACATGGAATGCTAATATGCCTGGCACGAAAATAGACAGCACGCATTGGGGAGCGCACAATATGTCTAATTTAGATATATCTAATATCAACACATATTTAAAGATTCTTTTTGAAATAACATAATGGAAAAATCAAACACGACGAAATATTTTCTCCTTAACGAGCTGAGAAGGAAGAGCATGCACGGCTACGAGATAATAACGGCGCTCGGAAAGATAACCGGCAAGAAGCCAAGCCCGAGCCAGATTTACCCTGTATTGAGTAAGATGAAATCCCTGGATTATGTTACCGTCAAAGTAAAATCAGAGGGCAAAAAGAAAATGAAATTTTATACGTTGACAAAATCGGGCAGGCAGATGCACGACTCCATGAATAAGCAGTTCGAAATCATGATGAGGTCGGCGTTCAAGGAAAAAATAAAAATATGTGCGCACTGCGACTGCGAGATGATAGGCCACACGCACACAAAGAAGATAGGCGGCAGGCTGCATCACTTCTGCTGCCCGTCGTGCGCTGCTTCTTATATGAAATAAGAATGAAGCATTACAATTATTTTTATACAAGGAATACCACCTGGCTTTAGGCGGTGGTATCATTTGTGGTATTCCTGTATCAAAGAATCCACAAATCTTATTGTGGTATTTCTATGAAATATCACCATCTTCAGATGGTGGATTCTTTTTATATAAATGGCCTATCTGGGTCATTGTATATGGATCCGCTTCTTTGACCGTAAGTTATTGCGGTTTCGTGGTCTTTGACTTCTATCAGTCTTCCATGATGCATTATAGTGCGTGGATAACCGTTTTGTCTTATGGGAATTCGATCGCCGGATGTCGTAACAAAAGAATACCAAAATAATCGTTCTATACGGCCTTCGTGCACAACACCGTCTACCCCAAGTGTTAATACTTTTTTTAATTTCCATAAATTTCTGAAGTCTGCCATTTCAAACACCACTGAAATATTGTCATACAGTAAAGTTAATCTTTAAATCTAGAATAAAAAAATTTGATACTGCAACACTTATGCTGTTCTATTAGTATAGAATTCACCAGACACAAATCTTAATCCAAGCCCTTCTGCAAGTCTGTAAAAATCTTCTTTATGTGATCTTCCATAATCTCCGCCTACAATAATACTTTTAGGAATTCCGCTATAGCTTTCGTTAGACTCTAAGACTTCGTAGCCTTTGTCCAGTAGACCATTTCTTAGAGTATTTCCAGCTTGTGGATCTAAACCTAACTGTTCTTCATGAAATAACCGGTCCATTTCATCTACGTTAAGATCAAATTTCTGAAAAATTATTGGCATTTATCTTCACTAGGTAAAGGATAAACTCAATCTTTATAAACCTAAATAGCAGAGCTAAATCTAATCAGTTAAATAAAAAATCCCTGAGGAAATAATATATTTCTTTTCATTAAGATTTTCTTTTTCAAAGAAAAGCTTAAACGACAGTGTCGATGCAAATTCCTGCAGCCACCGTCTGGCCCATGTCGCGGATTGCGAATCTTGCCAGCTCAGGCATCTCCGACTGCTTCTCTATTATCAGAGGCTTTGTCGGCTTCACCTTTATTATTGCCGCGTCACCCGTCTTTAGGTAGTCCGGGTTTTCTGTTACAGCCGCGCCTGTCTTCGGATCCATCTTCTTGACTATCTCTATGACAGTGCACGCGATCTGCGACGTGTGTATGTGAAAAACAGGTGTGTAACCCTTGCTGATTACGCTAGGGTGGTTTAGAACGATTATTTGTGCCGTGAATTCCTTTACAGGCTTAGCGGCGTCCTGAATGTGACATCCAACATCACCACGTTTGATGTCGCCCTTGCCAACACCGCGTACGTTGAAACCTATGTTGTCGCCAGGTCGTGCTTCCTGTGCCTGCTCGTGGTGCATTTCTATGCTCTTTACTTCACCCTGAGCGCCTGAAGGAACGAAAACCAGCTTGTCGTTTACTTTCAATATACCGGTCTCGACGCGGCCTACAGGAACTGTACCAACACCAGTTATGCTGTACACGTCCTGTATAGGTATGCGGAGAGGCTTGTCAAATGGCTGCTCCGGGACCTTGAACAAGTCCAGGGCTTCTATGAGTATAGGACCCTTGTACCATGGCATCTTGTCAGATTTCTTTGCAACATTGTCGCCTACGTATCCCGAAGTAGGAACGAAATTCATATCATCTGTTTTGAATCCAATACCTTTGAGAAGTTTTATCATTGCCTCTTTTGTTTCTAGATATCTCTTTTCCTCATAGTTAACTGCGTCCATCTTGTTGATTGCGACTACAACCTGGCCTACACCCAGAACTTTTGCAAGGTATGCGTGCTCCTTTGTCTGCTCCTGAATGCCGTCTTTTGCGCTGCACACTAGGATAGCGCCGTCTGCCTGGCTTGTTCCGGTAATCATATTCTTGACGAAGTCCCTGTGTCCGGGTGCGTCTATAATTGTAAAGTAGTATTTTGGAGTATCAAATCTTTGGTGCATGATGTCTATCGTTACCCCGCGTTCACGCTCTTCTTTTAGCCTGTCCATGATGAATGCAAATTCGAATGTTTCCTTTTTCAGCTCTTTTGCCAGATCCTTTAGCTTTCTCATCTGCTCGTCCCTGACGGCTCCGGTGTCGTAGAGCAGTCTGCCTACAAGTGTCGATTTACCATGGTCTACGTGACCTATGGTTACAAGGTTCATGTGCGGTTTTTTATCAGCCATTTACTTCTCCTCCATTCGTATAAATATTATAATTCACTTCGCTTCTCTTTTATAATTCACTTCGCTTCTCTTAACCTAGAGGCAAATCTTTATAAACCTTCATTTTCGCCAACCAAATCTCCTGTTTCGGGGTTCAAAAACCCGCTAAAGGCATACTGCATGATTTCTTTTGGAAAATGATTGGTTCCAAAATACCGATTTAAATGCATGCTTACACATAATCTTAATGGAAATTGAATATACGCCGCACGCAGATTTCAACATTTCAGAAAGAAAATTAAATAAAAAGATAATAGAATCGATAATTAAGAACCCGGATAAAGTGATCGATTCAATGTATGGAA
>DATDXH010000044.1:0-6725 GCA_035289405.1 archaeon
GCATCAAAATTTTCAGGCAAAATATTTTTTACAGGTCTCACACCAGTAGACGAATCGAAGATGAATCCACTTCCATGGGCTCCTCAATTTTCTGCAAAGAACGAATATATAGAAAAGTATGATGGAATTATAAAATCCATATGCACAAAAAAGAAAATACATTTCATTGAAATATACGGCCATTTCAAAAAAGGAAATTATAAGTCACTGTTAAAAGACGGAGACCATCCAACATCAGAGGGGCATGCTAAAATTTACGAGATAGTGAAAGATTATCTGGTAAAGGAGAAAATAATATGAAAGTGGGTCATTAGAATGAAAATAGAAATCACTAGACATGCAAAGGAAAGGATGAGACAGTACGATATACAAGAAGAGTTGGTAAATTCAACTTTGGAAAATCCAGATAGTATTCTAGGAAGTTATGAAAATAGAAAAATATATCAAAAGAAGCTGAACGGGTATGTAATAAGAGTAGTGGTTGAAGAATACAAAGGAATAAAAGTTGTGCTAACCGTATATAAGGCAAGGAGCGGGCGATATGAAATACAAGTATGACAAAAGGACAGACATTTTATTGATAAAATTAAGCAAAGGGAAGCCGGATTTTGGTGAGCAAAAAGGCAACATAATTGCCCATTATAGTAAAAAGGGTAAGCCTGTAGAGATTGAGATACTAAATGCAAGAAAAACCACAGGCAAAATAGTCGAGACAGTGTTCGAAGGCAAAAAACATCTTTATCAATAGTTATTTCTCAGCCACTGCAGCCATCTGTCGTATATCAGCCTGGTGTCCATGCTTCCCAGCTCTTCCTTTACGTCGTTGCTTATCAGGTGGAAATGTGAATTCGACTTTATTATATTTTCCGCTTCCAACAGATCGGGACGTTTGTTGACGTTTGCGTAATCTACAATCGTCTGGAATATTTTGCCGCGCAGCTGAATATTTTCCCATACAGCATCCCAGTTCCCTTTCCACTCGCGCACGCGCATCGCTATGTCATTCAATATCTGCGACTCGCCTACCAGGAGGGTTTTCGACGGCTTAAGCACGTCGTCCTTTGCCGAATATTCCAGAAGATTTACGAAGCCGCCTTCTTCGGCAGGATCTGTTTTCCAGTGCTTGCGAACTTCCGTTAATTCAACACAGCGGCGGAACGATCGGAGCCCATCAGGAGATTTTAGCATGTTGGCTATCATGATCATGTCTGTTGCCTTGAAGCTTGTCGGCGGCACGCCCAGGTCATTTACAACGCGGTCGAACACGCCGTATGCGCTGTCGCCGTGTATAGTGCCCATGACCACGTTCGCCAGTGCGCCTATTCTCATCGCTTCGTACAGCGCCTTGGCTTCTGTATTATGAAGAAGTACGCCCCCAAACCCGCCTATGAAGTTCTGTGAAGGCTCAACACTAAGGTCGTATACAAATTCAGCCGTGCCAAGATTGACCTCTCTTATTTCCTTTATTTCATCCAGGAAGAATTCCCCGTTTGCAAATGCTTTGAGCTGGTCAGACGCTTTGCATTCCGGATCGCTCACGACACGTTTCAGGTAATTTTTGCTGCATTGCCCAAACCTCAAAAGATGCCTGTATTTTCTCGGATATTTAGTCAAATGCTTTCCAATCTGTTCTTTAGTAAATTTAACGCTGTTCGACGCGGTATGTGCCCAAGCCCGTATCAAAATAGGCGGCACGCTTTTTACAAAACCTATTTCAGTTATGAATTTCTCAACCATTTCCCTATCCTTGAATTCAACGGACCATATATCGTTTGACCTTTCGTTTTTGGGTTTATGGTGGCGTATAGTTGCCACAATTCCGAATGCAAGTAGCAAATAAGCCACGTCTTCGGCAAGTTTTCTCGAAGTCGACGCGTATCGTATGCAGTTGCCTGAGCTTTTGGACACCATGAGCCCGCCGTCGCCGCTGAAAAGGCCGCGCAGGAATGCCGATATTTTTGTCCTGCTTAGTCCGAAAATAAGCGGCGGTATTCTTTTTTCCGTGCATAATCGTCCGCATTCCAGGCGGCTTATTAATGTTGTCAGGGCCGAGCTACTTAGCCTTACTTGTGTGCTTTCTCCGGCTCCATATACTTTCCTGATTCCAGGCTCTATGCCGAATATATTACGTGACATACCAACCATGTCGTCGAGCATTTCTTGGTCCGAATTTGTTAGAACGACATGTCCGCCCTTGCCTTGTTCTAAGCTGTAATAACCTTCGCTTATGTAATATCCAAGGAATCTGCAGAAGTCTTCATTTACAGGAATTGTAGCTGGGATTGAGTTGCCCGTGCCGCGGGTTATCCTAAGCTGTGATAAGTTAGGTACAATTTCGGCTTCCTGGACTAAATTTTTAAAAGAGACAATTGGCAGATTGACCTGCTGATTGGGCGCTGTACGAAAATAGTTGTACACGTCTCCGCTGCTGACTCCGGCGACTTCTGTAGCTTTTTTCCAGCCAAGTTTTTCTATAGCCCTTCTTGTGTCGGGCTCAAAATTTTCTAGCCTGAATTCCGGCAGTATTTCGGCTGCGTCCAAATTGTCTATGTCGTTGAATCCTACAGGAATGGATGCCGGTATTACTACTGAATCACCCTTCTTAAGGTCTTTGCATTCTATAGGAGTAATTTTGAAATTTTTTGCGTGAAATAGCGAGTGATCAGGCGTTACCGTGACCCTTCTACCCGTTTTTGTTATCACCTCAAGAAGACGGTCACGTTTCGGATGCTTCACAAACCCGGCAAGTGGTTTTAGCCCAACTTTTAAATCAAATCCAAGTGTAGGCACTTTGTAATTTTCTATTTTTTTATCCTCTAGTTTTTCTATTGGAATTCTTTTTGTTTTGCCATTCTCAACTACAAAAACTTCTTCCCAGCCTGGAATGGATGAGCGTACTTCTCCGACGATCAGTGCGCTGTCCCCCAGCCTCAGCGCGGTGCGCAATGCTTCCTCGGCCGGCAATTCAGTTTCGACGTTAGTTATGACGCTGCGGGATTTCATGCTCTGGATATTGTAACCTAAATTGCGAAAACTTTCTACAGGAATTTCAAGGGTATCTTCCATGGTGACAATTCTTAATTTTGGCATTATCTGAAGCATTAGAGCGCTCAAAAGCGAGGTTTTCCCGGCACTACGGGTACCAGCCACAAGCAGCGTGCGCGATCCATCAATCAGAAACCACATCAATCCCGCCGAGAAAGAATCAATCATCTTGTTGTTTATGAAAAGCGGAAGTGTCCATGGTTTATCCCTATGGCGGCGGAATGCGAAGCCGAGTCCGTCCGGCGACAGCGTTCTTGTTATAGCCGCGACTCTCGCCCGCCCTCCCGGGACATCTATTTCCGTATCAAGAACAGGATTAGCTTCGTCCAGTGGGCGGCCGCTTTTTAGTCTGAACCTTGTGGCCCACGATTCTGCGTCCTCTCTGCTCGGCACAATATTCGTTTCGCACTCCTGGTGAGTGCCATGGAAAAGAAATACAGGCGACTGGCCTATCGGCGAATTTATTTCTATATCCTGTATATTTTCATCCTGCAATATTAAGTCAAGTATTCCGAGACCGGCCGTATAACGTGTCAGTATGCTTGACAGTTCTTCCAATCTTTTTTCCGGTATGTCGTGATCCGCTCCTAAATCACGCAGCATGTCGAGACCGATGCGAAATAAATTTTCCCTTATTCTCTCGGGCTGCTCCAGATCACTCTCGCGCGGCTCGTGCCGCCCAAGATAGCGCCGCGCAGTGTCCAGCATGGTATATTCCATTTCATTCAGCCGGAACTCAGGCGGTATTATGTGGTACAGCTTTCTTACATGTCCGGGTATGCTGTACATCTCCACTATCGTGTCACCAACTGTGTATCGCTCGATTAGTTCGGCATTGGCTGGCGGCAGTGATATGTATCGTGTATAAATGAAATTCGGCCTTATCGTAGGGTGAAATATTTTCCTGTACAATGACCGGTCCTTGTGTTCTGTTAGGTTCGGTTTAGCCAGCTGGATGAGACGGCAGTTATCAAGTTTCAGCGCTATCGGCATAAGCGAGCTCGATAGATAGTGCTCATAACATTTTTTCTTTATCCCTTCCTCTCTTTCAGCCCTTATTTTCGTCCGTCTTACCTCTCGGAGCAGATTTCTGTAAGCCTCTATAGGATCAAAGCGTAGGTCATTGAGAAGCCGTTGCAAAAACTTGTACCTTTCGCTTGCATCATCCTCGCAGCCCGCTATCACGATGCTCTTGAGCGATATCAGCCTTTCTTTGAGTATGCCCTCTATGGCCAGTGCGATTTCCAGAAGCATCTTGGATTCAGAGAAATCGTACTCGTACTCCCTTGTGCCAGCGAACACGATGCGCACCACCTTTTTCAGTTCCATTAATTTGTCAATCGTGGTCGCCATGCACGCGCTATAGTCCTCGATAGAGTCACCGTAAAGCCCTCCCAGGCAATTGACGCGCATTTTTTGCGTTTCCTCGTCATATTCGTACTCATAGACCATGACTATAATTGTAAGAAAGTCTATTAATTGGTTTACAGCCGAATTAATTATATGGATGTAGTTGTTAAGCGGGCGGACAAGAAAGGCAAAGGAGTCTTTGCTCTGAGAGATTTCAATAAAGGCGAGACCATTCTACGGTACAAGAAAAGCAAGGTATTCCGTGACAGTGAGGCGCCAAAAGTCTGGAAAGGCAAATTCAGATATCTGGACCGCGTCGGTAAGAGCAGCTACATGGTCATGCAGCCGCCTGAACGATTCATAAATCATTCGTGCAGCCCGAATGTTTACATCAAGAACTGGAAAATAATTGCCATGAAATCAATAAAGAAAGGCGAAGAACTTGTTTTTGACTATTCTATAAACAACGACTTCCCTGTCACGTTCAGGTGCAAATGCGGCTCGAAGAGCTGCCGTGGTCTATACTCACAATCATTCTTCAAATTGCCAAAAGCTTTGCAAAAGAAATATCTGCCTTATCTGGATACGTGGTTTAGGCGACTGTACAGAAAGGAAATAGGAAAATTAAAGCAAAATTAAACAGGCTGAAAAATCGGCAGACCCACGTTCACGAAGATATTTAAAGTATACCATAGTAATACTATTGGTGGTTACGGATGGATACTATCCCTGCAAAGATTACAAAGAAACTTGTCATCGAGATGGATAAACTTATCGACGACGGCTGGTATGCAAACAGGTCCGAATTTATAAGAGACGCCATCAGGGACACAATAAAGAAAAATAAGATAGAGCGGCTGGAAGAGGCGATAAAGGAAGATGTAGAATGGGGTCTTCATGGCAAAAATAGATAAGGCGGTGTTCGATTCCGGGCCTCTTATACACCTCTCTCAAATAGACGCTTTGGACGTCCTGAAGTCGGTAAAGAAAATAATGATCCCTTATGGCGTCTTTGAGGAGATAAAGCTGGAAAATCAAAATTCACGATTAATTAAGAAAATAAGAATTGTTAAATTATCAAAAAATTTTAAGGACATATCAAAAATAATTTCTGAAAAATACTCGCTAGGGCTCGGGGAATCACAGGTCATTGCACTCGCCAAGAAAGAAAATACCGGAATCATATTCACGGATGACCTCGACGCCAGAACAGTCGCAAAATCTCTTGGGTTTGAAGTGCACGGAACGATAGGGCTTGTTCTAAGAACGTATAGAGAAAAGATAGTATCAAAAAACAGGGCAATCTCCGTCATTAATGATCTTAACGAGAAGTCTACACTGTTTCTAACAGGTGAGTTGACAAGGTACATTCTAAATGAAATTGACAAATCTTAAAATACATGCCCCGACATTATAGGACAAGGGAATCCCGAACGAAGTGAGGTTAGAGAGAATGGCAGACCCGACTAATTATGGCGTTATAATGCAGGAGCTTGTAAGGCGCAGCAATGAGGACTCGCGAAGGATGCGCGCAATGGAACAGCGGCTCGACGCCATGGAAAACCGTCTCAATACGTCCGAAAATGCTAACATTGATAAGGCAAAGAAGATGAATTCAAAGTTCGCCGAGCTTGACCTCGCCGTGCGCTCCTTAACGGACGAACTCACGAAGCTAAACGGCAACCTGGAAAAACTGAACAAGCAGGCGTTGAAGTTTGCACGCAAGCAGGACCTGAAGGAAATCGAGCGCATGTTAGACCTGATAAGCCCGATAAGGCAGGAATTCGTAACCAAGCAGGAACTCGAGGAAGAACTTAAGTCACGCTAGTGATCAAATGAAACCAAAGACAATCGGTAAGGCTCAGGTTATTATTCGCCGAGCGGGAATACTGCGGGTTTGACTTCTCATACTTCATGGAAAACCCGCAGATGAAAGCGAGGCTCTTTTTCTGAATGCACATCAATGTAGTAAATGCGGATAGTGATGCCGCTCTGAACGACATCCGTATCAAAATCCGCAGGAGGGTTCTCCATGAACCTAAATAACTTTGTTAGCGGAAGCTCTAAAAGGCATAAAAACGATACGCGCAATGACTGGACGTTGTTCATGTTCGTTACGCACAAGCGCAAGAACAATTTTCGCAAGCTCTCGCACCAGCAGATTTGCGAAGCAGGACTTCGTGAGAACGAAAAGTTCGGCTTCGAGAATGTTCAAAGAAAAGCCGAACTTTTTGAAGCTATATCCTGACAGGCATTTCTGGTCTGGATATGAACATCACGAGTCGGTGGGCGTGGAGATGGAAGATGCCGACAGATACATAGAAAATCAG